>DASVNY010000122.1:0-4321 GCA_036383615.1 Chitinophagaceae bacterium | reverse complement strand
AGGTAGCAAATGATTGTGCCTCTTTCCAATGCTTCTTCAATTTCAAATAATGTTTCGCCGGGCACAAAACCATCTTTGATGGCTTTATCCCAGGTCTTTGAATTTTTCCGCTGACCAACGATCACATTGATACCATTATCTTTTTGGTTCAATGCCTGGCCAGGACCCTGCACACCATATCCTATTACCGCTACGGTTTCATATTTCAATACCTGTTGTGCTTTGCTCAAAGGAAATTCTTCCCTTGTTACTACGTTTTCTTCAACGCCGCCGAAATTTAGTTTTGCCATTTTTATTTGTTTTAATTAGTGGGGTTTATAATTATTAGTCCGAAAGACAGTAAGTCGGTAAGTCCGGAGTTCATCTTCCTGTCTTCCTAACTTCCCGTCTTTCTGACTTTCTTCTACATACTAAATACTTTTTCATTCTCGTTCAAATACTCATTCTCTATCGCATCCTCACCGGGCTCACGGTATTCAAATTCCTTTAGCTTTTCATGAAAACCATCACTGTTTTTGATGATAGCTACTCTTGCGCTTCTTACAAATTCAATAAGCCCGTAAGGCTCTAAAACCTTTATTAATGCATCAGTCTCTTCCCGATGACCTGCTACTTCAAATACTGTATAATCGTTGCGGATCGCTACCGCTTTAGCGCCGTATTGACTTAATAATCTTTCTACTTTTACCTCCGCGGCGATGATGCCTGTTGGCACTTTGTAAAGGGCCAATTCCTGCCAAACTATTTCGTCTGCCGTATTGAAATAAGCTTTCAGCACTTCAACCTGTTTTTCAATCTGGCGGCAAAGTTTTCTTACCACATCTTCTGTTTCATTAATAACAATAGTAAAACGATGCACGCTGTCAACCTCACTTGGCGAAGTATTCAAGCTCTCTATATTGATCTTTCTCCGTGAGAAAATGATCGCAATACGGTTCAGCAAACCGATCTGGTTCTCTGTATAAACCGTTATTGTATATTCTTGTTTTTGCATATTCTTCTGTTTAAATGTAAAATGCAGAATTTAGAATGTAAAATGTAAAAGGAGGATACTCCAACAACAGCAAGACCACTTTTGCATTTTACATTCTAAATTTTACATTTTTAAATCCATTGGGAAAACATTATTTTCTTTACCCACCATGTTTAAATGTAAAATGTAGGATGTAAAATTTTAAATGTAAAAGGAGGACACTCCAATAACAGCAAGGCCACTTTTACATTTTACATTCTATATTTTACATTTTATATTTTTAAATCTCTTCATTACTCAAAACAATTTCCGCTACCCCTCGTCCCTGCGGCACCATTGGGAAAACATTATTTTCTTTACCCACCATCACTTCAAGCAAATAGCTGCCATCATGTTCAAGCATTTCTTTTAATGATCGCTTTAACTCATCTCTCTGGCTAACACTTTTGCCCGGGATACCAAAACCTTTTGCCACCTGCACAAAGTCGGGGCTTGTTATGTCCACAAACGAATATCTTTTTTCATGGAACAGTTGTTGCCATTGACGCACCATTCCTAAAAAGTTATTATTAAGTATAAGGATCTTCACATTTGGTTTGAATTGCATGATCGTTCCCAACTCCTGCAATGTCATTTGAAAACCACCATCGCCGATGATCGCAACAGTTGTCCTGGATGGATCGCCGTATGCAGCGCCGATAGCAGCAGGCAGGGCATAGCCCATCGTGCCTAAACCGCCACTGGTGACATTGCTTTTTGACTGGTTGAATTTTGCATAACGGCAAGCCACCATTTGATGCTGCCCCACATCGGTCACAATGATCGCATCACCATTGGTGAGATCATTCAAATCTTTGATCACTTCGCCCATTGTGAGAATATCACTTGCAGGGTTCAATTCCTCTTTGATCACCTTATTTTCTTCCTGCTGGTAATGATCCCTGAATTTTTGTAACCATTGAGGATATACTTTTTGTTTTACTAACTCGGTAAGCAGTGGAAGCGTTTCTTTACAATCTCCCCAAACCGGTACGGTGGCTTTTACATTCTTATCGATCTCTGCCGGGTCAATATCCAGGTGAACGACCTTTGCCTGTTTTGCATATTTATCCAGGCGACCTGTAACACGATCATCAAAACGCATACCCACTGCGATCAACACATCACATTCATTGGTTAACACATTCGGTCCATAGTTGCCATGCATGCCCAACATGCCTACTGCTAAGGGGTGATCGGTAGGAATGGCACTCATGCCCATGATCGTCCATGCAGCAGGAATGCCTGCCTTCTCAATGAATTTTTTAAATTCCTTTTCTGCTTTACCTAATATTACTCCCTGGCCAAAGATCACAAACGGTCTTTCTGCTTCATTGATCAGTTTAGCTGCTTCCTCAATATATTCTTTACGAACAATAGGCTTAGGGCGATAACTCCTGATATGTTCACATTTTTCATATCCGCTGTATTCGAATAATTGCAACTGCGCATTTTTGGTAATGTCGATCAATACAGGCCCGGGTCTTCCGCTGTTAGCGATATAGAATGCTTTCGCTAATACATGAGGGATCTCAGATGCGTCAGTTACCTGGTAGTTCCATTTGGTAACGGGTGTAGTGATATTGATCACGTCTGTTTCCTGGAATGCATCGGTTCCTAATAAATGCGCGAACACTTGCCCTGTTACACAAACAACAGGAGTGGAGTCAATCATTGCATCAGCCAAACCGGTAACAAGATTGGTAGCACCGGGTCCGCTGGTTGCAAACACAACGCCTGTTCTTCCACTTACTCTTGCAAAGCCCTGGGCAGCATGAATAGCGCCCTGCTCATGACGCACCAGTATATGATTCAGCTTATCCTTATAGTCATACAATGCATCATAAATTGGCATAATGGCGCCACCGGGATAGCCAAAAATGGTATCTACATTTTCTGCAAGCAAAGCATCCAGCACAGCCTCCGCCCCCCTAACCCCCCGAAGGGGGGATTGCGGAGCAGTCTTTTCAACTACTGTTTCTTTCTTTATTTGTAATGTTTCCATATTCTTCAATTCAATGGTTATCTATTATATTTCTCTAAAGCCCCTCCTTCGGAGGGGTTTGGGGAGGCGGTTATTCATCCGTTACACAACCTTCATCGGCTGGTTTTACAGATTTGGCATATTTATACAACACACCTTTTGTTGCTTTTAAAGCAGGTTGTTGCCAGTTCTTTTTTCTTTCAGCGATCACTTCATCGCTCACTTTTAATGTGATGAGATTTTTTGTAGCGTCGAGTTCAATGATGTCGTCATCTTTTACCAGGGCGATAAGGCCACCTTCGAAAGCTTCTGGGGTGATATGTCCAACAACAAAACCATGTGTGCCACCGCTGAATCTTCCATCAGTGATCAATGCTACGTTTTTACCAAGACCTGCTCCGATAATAGCGGAAGTAGGTTTGAGCATCTCCGGCATTCCCGGCGCTCCTTTGGGTCCTACATAACGGATCACCACCACATCGCCTTCTTTCACTTTTTTGTTTTGTATGCCTGCTATCAATTCAAACTCGCCATCAAATACCCTGGCAGGGCCGATAAAACTTTCTCCTTCTTTACCACTGATCTTTGCCACACTTCCTTTTTCCGCAAGATTGCCATACAGAATTTGCAGGTGCCCCGTCTTTTTCAACGGTTGTTCGATGGGGTAAATAATTTGCTGAGCCTTAAAATCCAGGTCAGGGACACCTGCTAAGTTTTCTGCTACCGTTTTACCGGTCACTGTCAAACAATCGCCATGGAGCATGTTTTTTTGCAGCAGGTATTTCATTACTGCCGGCACACCGCCATGTTCATGCAGATCCTGCATGAGATATTTTCCAGAGGGTTTGAAATCGGCTAATACGGGAACTTTATTACTGATAGTTTGAAAATCATCTTGTGTTAAAGGCAGTCCTACGCTTTTTGCCATAGCTATCAAATGCAAAACAGCATTGGTACTTCCGCCCAATACCATGATGACCGTGATCGCATTTTCAAATGCTTTTCTTGTCATGATATCGGATGGGCATATATTTTTTTCAAGCAGAAGACGAACAGCTTTTCCTGCATCAAGACATTCCTTTCTTTTTTCTTCACTCAATGCAGGATTGGAAGAAGAGTAAGGCAAACTCATTCCCAACGCTTCAATGGCTGAAGCCATGGTGTTAGCCGTGTACATGCCACCACAAGCGCCTGCACCGGGACAAGAATGTTGAACAATGCCTTTAAAGTCCTCATCATTCAGTTGACCCGCTATCTTTTTTCCCAATGCTTCAAAGGAGGAAATGATATTGAGTGCTTCACCTTTGTAATGACCAGGAGCGATT
>DASVNY010000121.1:0-3090 GCA_036383615.1 Chitinophagaceae bacterium | reverse complement strand
GAAGGATCACCTTCTACAGCTATAATATCCGCAAATAAACCTGGTTTTATTCTTCCTATTTTATTGGCATAACCAAACACATCTGCATTGATGGATGTTGTTGATCGAAGCACATCAATTGGGTTCATGCCATAGTCAACCATCAGTTCCATTTCTCTTGCATTATCACCATGAGCAAACACACCCACATCACCACCCATACAGATCGTTACACCAACTTTTAATGCCAGGGCAACACTTTTTTTCTTGGCAACAATGGAAGCAGGATCGGGATCGGTCCCTTTGCGCCAGCCTTTATACATTTCAACCGCTTCACTTGCAGCGATCGTTGGACACAGCGCCACATTTTTTTCTTTCATGAGTTTAAAAATTTCTTCCGTTCCTTCATCGCCATGTTCAATACTTGCAACGCCTGCATTGATAGCTCTTTTCATTCCTTCGGGTGAAGAAGCATGTGCTACTGCTTTGCGGCCGCTATTCATCGTTGTAGCAACAAGCCAGCCCAATTCAATATCACTGAAGGTTGGTTGCGTTTCTCCATTGGGGCCATACCTGAAATCGGCATATACTTTTATAAAATCAGCACCATGAGCGATCTGTGAACGAACCGCTCTTGTTAATTCTTCCAATCCTGCCACTTCTTCGGCTCCCTGTGGCAGTTCAACATCAGGTGAGGCCGATCTTGGCGCATATGTTCCTTTGGCAACAATGGCTCTTGTTGATACGATCATTCGTGGACCCGGTATTATTTTTTTCTGGATAGCTTTTTTTAAACCGGCATCATCATACATGGCTCCCTCGGTGCCAAGATCACGAACAGTTGTAAACCCTGCCATCAATGTCGCCTTTGCATGGTTAACGGCTCTTGCTGTTCTTTCTGCCCTCGACTCTTTCAGCACCTGGTCCTCCCATGATGTTTCATTGTATGGATGGAGGTAGAGGTGTGAATGACCTTCTATCAACCCGGGCAATAAAGTGCATCCTTTTAACTCGATCACTTCAGTGCCTGCGGGTAGTTTGAACATCATGCTGCCAGCCTGGACAATAGTATCATTTTTGACAAGTACTATCCAACCGGTTTGCATTTTCTCACCGTCAAAAACACGGTCGGGCTTTAATAAAATGTATTTGTCCTGTGATTGCGCTGTAGCAAAAGTCAACAGGCAAAGGAAGCAGAGAAGATACTTTTTCATATCAGGGTTTAGGTGGTAAAAAGGACATCAGCGAATTCCGGCTTCTTTTTAAACACAGAATTGGCAAAAGGGCAGAGGGGAATGATCTTTATTCCATGGGTACGGGCATATTCAACGGCTGTGTTCACTAATTGATAGCCTACATTCTGGCCCTTTAGTTTTTCACTTACCTCCGTATGTTCGATGATCATTTTCTCAGGCGAAGGCATGGTGTAAACCATTTCAGCGAGCATTTCATCGTCGGCGCCTTTTACGAAGAAAAGACCTTTAGTGCCAACTTTTTTGTGCTGTATAAGCATGAAGATTTATTTGCCTGAAGCTATTAATTTTTTTTTGTTTAAACGGATTTGTCGCTACATATTTGCAGTAGCATGATCACAAGAAAAGTAAATATTCAATGCTGGTGGCATACAACTCTCCGGGGTCTGTAATGTCATTACTGTGTTTATTTAAACATATTGGACCCCGGCAAACCAGCCGGGGTTTTTAATTAATACGAACAACAAGTCTCTGAGTCAATAGATGAGAGTATGAGGAAAATAGAAGTACATACTGATTGTAAGCGTTTGCTGGCTGATGTTTATACACCTGTTGGTATATACCTGCGGTTAAGGGATCGCTTCCGCGATACGGTATTATTAGAAAGCACAGATCACCATGCTGCGGAAAACAGCTGGTCATTTATCTGTGTCAATGCTATCGGCGGTATTGAAATAACTTCTTCAGAAAGCATCGAATTCAAATTGCCGGGACAAAAGCCTGAGCGGGTAGAAATAAAAGATGCCACAACTGTTCCGCAACAGTTATGGAATTTCATGCAACGCTTCGATATTAAAAAAGGCGCGGACAAAGAGGAACGTTTCGCCCAGGGTTTATTTGGGTACAGCGCTTATGATGCCGTTCAGTTTTTTGATAAAGTAAACATGGCACCCGGCACCCGGCAACAAGCACCTATTCCTTTAATGCGCTACCGGCTCTATCAGTACGTTCTCGCTTTTAATCATTTTAAAGATGAGCTGTTCATTTGCGAGAATAAAATCGCGGGTGTGGAAACTGAGTTGGGTTTGCTGGAATCATTGATAAGAAGTAAAGATGTGCCCGTCTATCCTTTTAAGGCTAAAGGAGAAGAAACCTCGAATATGACAGGTGATGAGTATAAAGAAATGGTGAAGAAAGGAATTGCAAGCTGTCACCGCGGCGATGTTTTTCAAATTGTGCTGAGCAGGCGTTTCCAGCAATCGTTCAGCGGTGATGAATTCAATGTTTACCGGGCTTTGCGAACAGTGAATCCTTCGCCTTACTTATTTTTCTTTGATTATGGTGATTATAAACTGATGGGATCTTCACCCGAAGCACAATTGGTCATTAGCAATGGAAAAGCGATCGTTCATCCTATCGCGGGCACTTTTAAAAGAACTGGTGATGATGAAATAGATAAAAAGGAAACGGAAAGATTATTGACAGATGCCAAAGAGAATGCTGAGCATGTGATGCTGGTTGACCTGGCAAGAAATGACCTGAGCCGTTTATGTGATGATGTATCGGTGATTCATTACAAACAGGTGCAGTATTACTCGCATGTCATTCACCTGGTGAGTGAAGTGGCCGGGAATGTGAGAGAAGGAAGTAATCCTTTTGAATTGCTGGCAAAAACTTTCCCGGCGGGCACACTAAGTGGCGCCCCGAAAATTAAGGCAATGGAACTGATCAATGCAAATGAGCCAACAGCAAGAAGTTATTATGGAGGCGCGATCGGTTTTATGGGATTTGACGGAAGCTGTAATCATGCCATCATGATCAGGACCTTTCTAAGTCGTAATAATACACTGACCTGCCAGGCTGGTGCGGGCATTGTGGCGGCATCTGTTCCGGAGAATGAGTTGAAGGAAGTAGATAA
>DASVNY010000120.1:0-1727 GCA_036383615.1 Chitinophagaceae bacterium | reverse complement strand
AAAAGCGGGTCTTACCATTAATGATATTGCTGCTATTGGCATCACCAATCAAAGAGAAACGACTGTTGTTTGGGACAGGGATACATCCTTACCAATCTGTAATGCTATTGTTTGGCAGGACAGGAGAACAGCCGAGTATTGTGATAAACTGAAAAAAGAAGGTTGGGCACTAAAGATACAAGCCAAAACGGGTTTGGTAACGGACGCTTATTTTTCCGGCACTAAAGTGAAATGGATCTTGGATAATGTTGAAGGGGCAAGAGACAAAGCTCAAAAAGGTGAATTATGTTTTGGCACCATTGACAGCTGGCTGTTATGGAAGCTCACCAATGGAAAAGTGCATGCTACGGATGTTTCCAATGCTTCAAGAACTCTTTTGTATAATATTCATGAATTGAAATGGGATGAAGAATTGCTTTCATTGTTTGGCATTCCTGAAAATATGTTGCCGGAAGTAAGATCAAGCAGTGAGATATATGGCCATACAGAAAATATCCTCACAGCAAAACAGGTTCCCGTAAGCGGCATTGCAGGCGATCAGCAATCGGCTTTGTTTGGACAGATGTGTACACAACCCGGCATGGTCAAGAATACTTATGGCACCGGTTGCTTTATGCTGATGAACACAGGAACAAAACCTGTTGCTTCAAAAAATAATTTGCTTACTACTATCGCCTGGAAAGTGAATGGTGAAGTGCAATATGCACTCGAAGGAAGTGTATTTATTGGTGGCGCGGTAGTGCAATGGCTGCGAGATGGATTGAAGATCATTCAAACATCCGGGGATGTGGAAGCGCTGGCTTCAAAGGTTGATGACAATGGTGGTGTGTATCTCGTTCCCGCATTCACCGGCTTAGGCGCTCCTTACTGGAACCAGCATGCAAGAGGAACGATTGTGGGCCTTACAAGAGGAAGCAGTGATGCGCATATTGCAAGAGCTGCTGTAGAGAGTATCGCTTTTCAATCGATGGACCTGATGCAATCAATGGAAGCCGATGCCGGTTTACCCATTAAAGAAGTAAGAGTGGATGGTGGGGCAACGATCAATAATCAACTCATGCAGTTCCAGGCGGATATTTTAAACACGCAAGTGATAAGACCGCAGGTAACAGAAACAACGGCATTGGGTGCAGCTTATCTCGCTGGTTTAGCTGTTGGTTTCTGGAAAGACATCAGTGAGCTGCAGCAATACTGGCAAAAGGATAAATCTTTTATTCCTTCGATGAAAGGTGATAAAAGAAATGACCTGCAGAAGAACTGGAAGAAAGCAGTGAAAGCTGCACAGGCGTGGACGGAGTAAAGTTCCAGAAGTTTCAAGGGTTTAAGAAGTTTAAAAGTTATCTCGAAACTCTAACCGTTTTAAACCCCTTAAACTTCTTAAACCTTTTAAACCTATATAGTATTGAAACACGAAGACTCAAAGACACCAAGAATATTTTTTATAAAAATTTCGTGCCTTTGTGCCTTCGTGGCTCTGTGCTCCAAAAATCCGGGAGGTTGAGAAATAGGACATACGGCGGTAAGAAAATAATTATGGGCAAATCCTGGATTATAAACCTCGTGAACTTCTTAAATCTTTAAACCTCTTACATTCTTCAAACACTTAACTAAAAACTATAAACTAACGATTATGGAACTATTAAAACCTGAGTTTTCTTTTTGGTATCATTTCATAGGTGAATTTATCGGTACGGCTTTATTAATAGTTATGGGTGCAGGCGTGGTGG
>DASVNY010000119.1:0-2772 GCA_036383615.1 Chitinophagaceae bacterium | reverse complement strand
CTGCTGATGATAAAAAGTGAGAAGCTGTTGTTCCAGGGTTTACCCGAAACAATAATGGGTAAAATCGTGGTAACATACATCCATACAAAGGCGAGAAAGATCGTTTTGCCAACCGCTACTCTGCGCAGCAACCGGAAATAGGGATGCGGTATTTTGGGCGCTGAGTAAAGAAATGTTGCCAGGGCGCTTATGGTTAACCATGGCCAGTATGCTACGATCCGTAAGAAAAAAAAGCAGGCGCCAGCCAGGGCTACAGTAAAGATGAATATATAAAGATTGCGATGTTGCTGTAGCCAGTTCATTCGTTCCGATGGGATCACTGAGCCTGTGGTGAGATACCAGTGGAAACTGTAACTGCAAAGTGTTGCGAAGAAAATGAAAGCCGCGAGATCCCAATTAATATCCTGTCTGAGTAAAAAGTGAAAGGTCTGGCCAGTCATTAATACAGCACAGAGAGCAATAAAAAGATTGCTATAGATTAAAAATCGGTATGATCCACGAAACAAATTCAGGAGACACTTATTACTTCAAAAGTCTGATTTTGCCGGTTTCATTGTATTCGCTTCTGTTTTTGGCCTTGTCAATCACTACAATGCCAAAAGCGGCAGTAGTATCTTTAGTGACCGGGCTTAACTGAAGTTGTGTATAGCCCTGGATATTTCTGCCATAAGAGAACTTTATGAAAATGTCTCCATCTCTTGTATTTGGCGGGATCTTGAATGCGTCAACTGCAGAACGCAGGGTATCGATCGGGGTGCCGCTAACCTTAGGAGGAGCGCCTACATTGCCATCATAATATTTCATTATCACGTAAACGGAATCAAGATCTCCTTCCTCATCTGTAAACTTTGCCTGGATACTGATAATATCTCCCTGCACTACTTCTCCCGGCGAAATACTTTTCACATTAATTTGCGGCTTCGTAGTAAACTTGTCTTTTTTGCAGGCTATAAAAAACAAAGCAAACAGCGCAGTGAACAAGACCAGTTTCGTTTTCATATAACAAAAATTGAGATAAACAAATATAAGCTTTTTATCATCATAGCCTTTTCATGACAGCACAATGGGATCATAAAATTTTTAGCCTCAGCGCCAGTGATTTTGAACAAATTGCCCTGGACATTTTCCGTTACCAGTATGAGAAGAACAGCCTGTATAAAACCTATGTGGATGCGCTGAATATCAAAGTCGCGGCAGTAGGATCGGTTGAGAAAATACCTTTTCTTCCCATTCGTTTCTTTAAATCTCACGAGGTGAAAACAGGGTCGTTTGACCCCATTGCTATTTTTGAAAGCAGCGGCACAACCGGGTCTGTCAATAGTCGTCATTTTGTAAAAGATATTTCCATCTATGAGAAGAGCTTTCAAAAAGGGTTTGAATTGTTTTACGGGAATATAAAAGACTATTGTGTTATCGGGCTCCTGCCTTCTTACCTGGAAAGAAAGAACTCCTCGCTGGTGCACATGGTGAATAGCCTGGTCAGCAAAAGCGGGCATCCCCAAAGCGGCTTTTACCTGGATGAGTTGGATAAACTGGCAGCTGTTTTAAAACAGCTGGAAGAACAACAGCAAAAAACATTGCTTGTCGGTGTGAGTTTTGCATTGCTGGATTTTGCAGAGAAATACCCGCTTCCGTTAAAGCATACGATCATTATGGAAACCGGGGGCATGAAAGGAAGGAGGGAAGAAATGGTTAAAGAGGAACTTCATGCTGTATTGACCAAGGCATTTGGCGTGTCTTCCATTCATTCGGAATATGGCATGACCGAACTGTTTTCACAAGCTTATTCGAAAGGGGAAGGAATATTCAAATGTCCACCGTGGATGAGAATTGTTATCAGGGATGAAGATGATCCGCTTGCTATACATATGGCTTATCATGACAGTAAGCTATTTGTTAAAGGTGTGATCAATGTCATTGATCTTGCCAATATTCATTCCTGCTGCTTTATCGCCACGGATGATGCAGGCAAACTATACCATGACGGCAGCTTCGAAGTGCTCGGCCGTATTGATAATAGCGATATAAGAGGATGCAGCTTGTTGGTGGTGTAGATAAATCAGCTGCGAGCCATGAGCCATGAGCTGCGAGAAACTTACATTTGACTATTGTAATTATAGATTTCAAAGCCTCCATATCGCTGGGCAGGCTCATAGCTCGTAACTCATGGCTCGCAGCTTTTTGACAGCATCTTCCACCTCTCACGCATTATACATCCACTCCCGGAACTGCGGCGCTGTTTCCTGGCTCACAATAATATTGTGATTTAATTCGGGCAATGTAAGGTCTATCTGCAGTTTTACTTTTTCGTATGATTTAAAACCCTTGATAAAATTAATATTGACAATGTATTGACGGTTGGCCCTGAAAAAAATATTTTCATCAAGCGTTTCTTCCAGCTCTCCCAGGTTCTTATCAGTTAAATATTTTTTGCCAAAACGGTCGATCACATAAACAATTTTGTTTTCCGTATAAAAAAGAACAGTATCCTCGAGACGAAGCGAGATGTTCTCCATTCCTTTTTTTACAACGATCCTTTTCTTTTTATGATTGCCGATATATTGCAAAAGATTGCTGAGAGAATACTGACCGGCAAAATGTTTTTCGAGCATGCGATACTTGGCCAATGCTTTTTGCAGGCCATCTTTTTCAACCGGTTTTAAAAGATAATCGATCCCATTGTATTCAAATGCATTTAACATGAACTCGTCGTAACCGGTGATGAATATAACCGGGATGCGATTGCTGGTGTGATCGAATATTTCAAATGAA
>DASVNY010000118.1:0-4490 GCA_036383615.1 Chitinophagaceae bacterium | reverse complement strand
GGAGAAGACCCCTCCATCAATGAACTCGAAGAACTAACTGCCTCAATGTTTGGTATGGAAGCAGGTTTGTTTTGTCCCTCCGGCACCATGACCAATCAAATTGCGATCAAATGCCACACGCAACCGGGTGATGAAGTGATCTGTGATGAAAGTTCACATGTGTACCAGTATGAAGGCGGCGGGATCGCTTTTAACTCCGGCGCTTCTGTAAAACTATTACATGGTGACCGTGGCCGCATTACTGCCGAACAGGTAAAGAACGCTATTAATCCTGATGACCCGCATAGGGCACATACAAGCCTTGTTAGTCTTGAAAACACATCCAATCGTGGTGGCGGCAGCTGCTATGACTTTGAAGAAATAAAAAGAATAAAAACCGTTTGCAAAGAACATAATCTCGCTTTTCATTTGGATGGCGCCAGGTTATGGAACGCTTTGGTTGCAAAAAAAGAAACAACAAAACAATATGGTGATGCTTTTGACAGCATTTCTCTTTGCTTTAGCAAAAGTCTTGGTTGCCCCGTAGGTAGTGTATTAATTGGCAGGAAAGATTTTATAAAGAAGGCCCGCCGCATAAGAAAAGCTTTTGGCGGTGGAATGAGACAGGCCGGCTTTTTAGCTGCCGCAGGTGTTTATGCCTTAAAAAACAATATCGAAAGACTTTCCGAAGACCATCTTCATGCCGTGCAGATTGCGGCAGCCATTGAAAAGAAAGACTTTGTCAACATGCTGCTGCCAGTTGAGACCAATATCATCATTTTTGAATTAAAAGAACCATCGGCCCCTGCCCTGGTCGCGAAATTGAAAGAACATAATATTTTAGGGTATGCCATTGCACCCAACAGGGTAAGATTAGTAGTACATTTGGATATCACAGCAGAAATGGTGAGCAGGACAATCGAGGCTATCGGCAAATTGTAAACAACTGCAGGTTTCTAATTAGTAGCTATAATTATGAACCGGCTAGCACATATTCTTCTTCTGTTTTTCCTGTTAACTGGATCAGTAACTTGTTTTGCGCAATTGGGTGACAGCGCTAACTGTGGCACTGACCAGGTGCATAGTTACCTATTAAAGAACGATCCTGAATACAACAAGAATTTCACTTCAATAGAAAAGCAGGTTCAATCAATCATTCAACTTCAGCAACAAACTCAGCAAAGAACAAAAGTTATTTACACCATACCAATTGTTATCCATGTTATTCATTTAGGAGAGCAGGTCGGTGTTGGCACTAATATCTCTGATGCACAAATTCAGCAGGGGATCGCTGGCATGAATGATAGGTTCAGGAACCTAATCGGTGTTGGTGTTGATATTGAAATGCAGTTCTGTCTCGCCACAAAAGATCCGAATGGTAATCCTACTACAGGGATCAACCGTGTAGATGGTTCGGCAGTTCCTAATTACTCCACCGTTGGCATGGGCATTAACGGCGAAAGCAATAGTTCATGTAGCAACCCCGGCAATGAGACCCTCTTAAAAAACCTGAGTCGTTGGCCAAATAACCAGTACTATAATATCTGGATAGTTAAAAGTGTTTGTAACGGGTTTTATACCGGCTATGCATATTATCCAGGCGCTTCATCAACTGTTGACGGCGCAGCAGTAGCATACACACAGTTCACTTATACCAGCCGGATCCCTGCTCATGAATTAGGTCATGGCTTCTTTTTATTTCATACTTTTTTTGGCGACAATAATAATACCTCCTGCCCTCCTGACAACAATTGTTCAACCCAGGGAGATCAGTGTTGTGACACACCGCCACACAAACAGGGAGATTGTGCCAGCACTGTTTGCACCGGTGGCAATTTTGATGCCTCCAGTTATAATTATATGAGCTACTGTGGCATTAACACCAGTAATGGCCGCTTCACCAATGATCAAAAAAATCGTATGCTGGCCGCATTGAATACTTCTCCGCGTGCAGCTTTATTAACCTCGCAGGTATGCATCACTCCTCCTGTTAACGATCATTGCACCGGCGCTACTCCGCTAACCAGCACAGTGGCTTGTAATTTTTTATTTAATCAAAGCGTAAACAATGCCACAGCATCAGGGAAACCAAAGGCCACTTGTGATTCTTATACCGGCACGCCTGCTTTAGCAGATGTTTGGTACTCATTCCAGGCGCTGGCAACCAGTCATATCATCACTGTTGACCCCAATGGAAGCTCATTGAACCCTGTCATTGCTGTTTACAATTCCTGCATCGATAATACAATTATCGCCTGTAGTGATGCAACTGGTGGAGCAGGAACCATTACAACACTTAACCTCAGCGCACTTACAATTGGTAATACTTATTTCGTCCGCGTTTATAATTATGGAGACCAGACAACAAATGGCGGGTTCAAAATATGTATCACTCATCCCGGCTGTGCTGTTCCGGGTGCTGTTACCGTTAGTGCCAGCGGCACATTTTGTAATAGCACCACGCTAACTACCACTGGTGGCACTAACGGCACTATCTATTGGCAGGCCACAGCAACCAATGGAACAAGCACAGCAGTGGCAGCAACCTCGCAGAATATTAATGCCTCAGGAACATATTATTTCAGGGCTAATAACAGTTGCGGATGGGGAACACAAGGTTCAGCAACAGTAGTAGTGGGTCCATCACCAACTGCTGATGCAGGGCCTGATAAGGTTATTTGCACTGCAAGCACCAGCTCAACAACTATTGGATCAACAGCGGTTGGAGGATATAATTACAGTTGGGCGCCTGCTACCGGCTTAAATAATTCTACTTTTGCAAACCCCACTGCATCCCCAACAGCTAATACAACCTATACTGTTACAGTAACAAATTCATTTGGGTGTTCTGCTACTGACCAGGTAAATGTTACGCTGAACCCATTAGCAGGTTGTATTACGGCATTGCCGGATATTGATGGTTTAAATGAGTTTAAGATCATTCCAAATCCATCGGGCGGACAGTTTGCCATAAGAATAAAACTATCTGTTAGCAACCAGGTTTCTTTAAAGCTCTATAGTGTAACCGGGCAGTTATTGTATCAATCTGAAATTTCCAGGTTTACCGGCACAGAAATAAAACAGGTCAATGTCCCTTCATTGAGCAACGGAGTTTATTTGCTGGAAACAAAAGTTGGGAAAACATCTTTTATAGAAAAAATAGTGATTGCCCGAAACTGATCCTGCTCATAATAACTACAACCTGTTAGTCTTTTGGGTAGCGTCATTGTTAAAAAAATCTCTCTCGCAGGTATGATCAGCGTGATCTGCGAGTAAATCAGCGAAAATCTGCGGGAAATTCAAATTAGAACACTGCCGTTTCCGGGCATTTGATAATGCTTATTTTTACGTATAAAGTTTATCCATGTTACCTAAGATCGATCCCACAACAACAAATGCCTGGAAAGCGCTGAAGAACCATGTTCACGAGATAAAAAAACTGCAACTGAAAGAGCTGTTTCGACAGGATGAAGAGCGGTTTCAGAAACTTTCTTTATCAACAGGTGAGTACATTTTTGATTATTCAAAGAATCTTATTACAGATACCACTCTACGCCTCCTGTTACAATTGGCCGAAGAATGTAAATTAAAAGATGCTATCGGGGCCATGTTCAAAGGCGACATGATCAATGAAACAGAACATCGTTCGGTTTTACATACCGCCCTTCGCAATTTTTCCAAAGAACCGGTTTACACAGGAGGTAATGATGTGATGCCATTAGTAAAAAAGGTATTGCGCAAAATGAAAAATTTTTGCAATGCTATTCATACTGGTGAGCACCGGGGTTATACAGGCAAAAGGATCAAATACATTGTCAATATTGGTATCGGGGGAAGCGATCTCGGTCCTTTAATGGTGACGGAAGCATTAAAGCCTTATACGGTCGATGGTATTGAAACCTTTTTTGTTTCCAATGTTGATGGAACTCATATCGCGGAAACACTAAAGAAAGTAAATCCTGAAAGAACATTGTTCCTTATCGCTTCCAAAACCTTTACTACGCAGGAAACCATGACCAATGCACATACTGCAAGAGAATGGTTTTTGAAGAAAGCAAAGAACGAAAAACATATCGCGAAACATTTTGTGGCGCTAAGCACCAACGAAAAAGAAGTAGTAAAGTTTGGCATTGACAAAAACAACATGTTTGAGTTCTGGGATTGGGTGGGTGGCCGTTATTCTTTATGGAGTGCGATTGGTCTTTCTATTGCGTTGACGATCGGTTATAAAAATTTTGAGCAATTGCTCAAAGGGGCTCATGAAACAGATAAACATTTCCGCGATACTCCTTTTGACAAGAACATACCAGTGCTAATGGCATTGCTCGGTTTGTGGTACACTAATTTTTTTGACGCGCAAAGTGAAGCGATTCTTCCGTATGACCAGTATATGCATCGCTTCGCAGCTTATTTCCAGCAGGGAAATATGGAAAGCAATGGAAAAAGTATTGACCGTAATGGCGAAGCTGTTGAATACACAACCGGCCCGGTGATTTGGGGTGAACCCGGCA
>DASVNY010000117.1:0-4476 GCA_036383615.1 Chitinophagaceae bacterium | reverse complement strand
TGATTGTTAGCAAACACGTCCAGCTTCTTTACTTCTTCACCCTGCACATTTACAGAACCTGCATCGCCCAAGATATCCACCAACCCGGCTTTATTCACTTCCACATTCACTCGCTTGGCCGCGAGCCCAAGATCTCTTAATAAAGAGGAAAGCTCACCGGTGGCCTGTGGAAAATTCCGCAGTTCCTGGATGGTAAATTCGTCGAGGGTTAAGACTTTTCGATTAACAGTCATATCGGCAAGTTTGAAAGTGACAAATGTAGGGAAAAGGAGTTGACCTGCTGAGAGTAAGTTAACCGGGATACATTACAAATTTTCGCTGGTGGCTTTCTGAAATCTACAATGGTCACGCTGCGAAAATCTGGAATGCACCCTTAGTCAATTGACAGGTTGATAAGTGAACGGATAATCACGACATTTGCACCTTACTGACTATTTGACCAACTTGACTTATATGACCTATACGACCCATTTGACCTATATGACCTATTTGACCTATTTGACCAATTTGACCCCTCAACCAACTCCCCTCCCTTCATGAAAGTTTTCAAATTCGGCGGTGCTTCCGTCAACAGTGTGGAAAGAATAAAGAATATGGGCGATATACTTCATCGTTACCCATCTGAAAAGATATTGATCGTAGTTTCTGCCATGGGTAAAACAACGAATGCTTTAGAAAAAGTAACAGAAGCTTTCTACGCCGGCAAAAACGAAGAAGCGCTGCAATTGTTCGAACAGGTAAAACAACAACATCTAACCACCGCTAAGTATCTTTTGGTCACACATTACCTGGCTTGCGAAAAACAACTCAAAGATTTTTTTACTGAAGTAGAATGGCTATTGCATGATAAACCGGTTCGTGATTATGACTACTATTACGACCAGGTAGTTTGTGTGGGTGAATTATTATCAACGGCTATTGTCAGTGCTTATTTGAATCAAGCAGGTATCCGTAACCAATGGATAGATGTTAGAGACATCTTTCGCACCGATGATGATTTCAGGGATGCGAATATTGATTGGACCTTCACTAAAGAAAGAGTGGATACTGTCGTAAAAAAAGAGTTAGCGGACTACGACATCGTGCTCACCCAGGGTTTTATCGGTTCAACCGACGAAAATGAAAGCACCACATTGGGACGAGAAGGAAGCGATTATAGCGCCGCTGTATTTGCCAACCTGCTCGATGCGGAAAGTCAAACTATCTGGAAAGATGTAGAAAGTGTGATGAATGCCGATCCCAAAAAATTTCCTGAAGCGATCGCCATTGCTGAACTGAATTATGATGAAGTGATCGAAATGGCTTACTATGGTGCCCAGGTGATCCACCCCAAAACGATCAAACCCCTGCAGAATAAAAGCATCCCACTCTATGTAAAATGTTTTTTAGATCCTTCTTTGCGGGGAACGGTTATACATAACAAGCCTGTCCACAAACTACCTCCTATTATCGTGCTCAAAGAAAAACAAGTGATGATCGAAATGATATCAAAAGATTTTTCTTTTGTCGGTGAGCAACACGTTGGACAGTTGTATCATTTGTTTGAAAAACTGCACCTCAAACCCGGCCTGACGCAAAACGGCGCGATAAGTTTTTTATGTGTGCTCGATGATTGGCCGGAGAAAATTCAAAAGCTGGCATTAGAGGCAGCGGCCATATTTGATGTAAAAGTAATGAAGGAACTATCCTTACTCACCATCAGGCATTACAATAAAGAAGTGTTTGAAAAATTAGTGAATGAACGACCCGTTTTACTGAGACAACAAACGCCGGACACAATACAGGTATTATTACAATAATTATAAAGGTTCGATCGTCACTGTTTGCACCATTTTCTTTGGCACCGGTTTGTCGTGAAGAAGCGCTGGTTTCCAGGTAGGCATTTTTTCCATTCTTGTGATCAGTTCATCGCCAATTTCTTCATCGCCTTTAAGCACTTTAAAATTGGTAGGCGTTCCATCTCTATCGACAACAAACTCAACCTGTATATAGGCTTTGTTTATTCCCGCTGGTAAAAAGGTCACCATTTCATTACCCAATTGCTGCAGGTATTTCATAAAAGCATCGCCGCCACCAGGGAATTGTGGCCATTGGTGAACTGCATCCGGTATGTCGGTGATATTTCTTTTGCGATGCTGTACAGTTGATTTTTTTACAGGCTTGTCTTCTTTGGCAGAAGCCAATGACGATCTTTTAGGCGGTGCATCATTGATGATATACTCTCCTTTCTCTCCTATCAACACAATGGGTATTTGCTTGTATTTTTCAAAATATTCAAAAGCGCCTTCCAGCCTGTCCGAAAATTTCTTTAACCCCTGGTCATCTTTTGTCAATGAAGCGAGATAAGCTTCACTCTTTGGCTTATCGTATCGGATCGGGAAAATATGCACGGGAATAAAATCCTGCCCCTGGTTCTTGGCATGTGCGGACAAAATATATAATTCATCGATATACTGATCGGTAATCGGGATGCAGCCAACCGTAACACAGCTTCCATGAATATAGATAGCGCTGCCCGGGCGAAGTGAATCGCTTAATATTTTATCAGATGCATTGGGATAATTAATACCCAGCGATAAATAATAAGTGCTTTTAGGATTAAACTCATTGATATAATAGAACCCTTCCGGAACCTGGTAATCGCCTTCCATTCTCTTTGGCCCCAATGTTCCTGCTAAAGCACAAACTTTATAAGTCTTGAATAATTGGAATTTTTCTTTCTGATCATTTTTTACCCATACTTCCAGTTGGCTGTCATACTTGAAAGAACGGATGTACATGTATTTTGCCGGCCATTTCAGTTTCTTCTCTTCGAATTGCTTTTGCAGGGTATCCTCTTTCTTCTTTAAAGCTTCCGCCGGACGAGGCAATGTTTTCTGGAAATCAATAAAAGAAAGAAATGCAGCTTTTGAAGCCGTGGATTGTGCAAAGCCGGTTAGGGCAATTACGGAGAATAAAAGATATAGACTCAGGTTTTTCATGATCGGTTTCACTTTAGCCTTAACGACAAGTTAGGGGATTTATTACAGCCCCATTGCCAAGGATTTGTAAAGATAACCCGAAAGTCCGGAAGACGGGAAGAGCGGAAGTCGGTAAATACGCAAGTATCTTTCCACATTACCCTCCTGACTCTTTTGACTCCTCTGACTTCCTGACTTTTTTGACTCCTCGGACTCCCTGACTTTTTTGACTCCTCTGACTTCCTGACTTTTTTGACTTCCTGACTCATTACAGATTCCCTCTCGCCTCCTGCTCCCTTTCTATAGCTTCAAAAAGGGCCTTGAAATTGCCTTTGCCAAAGCTCTTTGCACCTTTGCGCTGAATGATCTCGAAGAATAATGTGGGTCTATCCTCAACAGGTTTAGAGAACAGTTGTAACAGATAACCTTCATTATCCCTGTCAACCAAAATACCCAGCTCTTTTAATGGTTCAAGGTCCTCATCAATCTTACCTACCCTGCTTAAGAGATCATCATAATAAGTGGTAGGAACTTTTAAAAACTCAACACCGCGGCTCTGTAATTCTTTTACTGTTTTTACAATATCGCCTGTTGCCAGCGCCACATGCTGCACGCCTTCACCATTATAGAATTCAAGGTATTCCTCTACCTGTGATTTTTTCTTTCCTTCCGCCGGTTCATTGATCGGGAATTTGACAAAACCATTGCCGCTGCTCATCACTTTGCTCATCAACGCTGAATATTCCGTAGAAATATCTTCATCATCAAAAGTGAGAATATTTTTAAATCCCATCACATCTTCATAAAACTTTACCCAGGGATTCATTTGGTTCCAATCCACATTGCCCACACAATGATCAACATATAATAATCCTGTATCTGCCGGTTGGTAATACGGGTTGCTCCATGACCTGTAACCTGGCATAAAAACACCATTGTAGTTTTTTCTTTCAATGAACAGGTGAACGGTTTCACCGTAAGTATGAATACCGCTCATAACCACTTCGCCATTTTCATCTTTGAGGTGCTGTGGCTCCATATAACTTTTAGCGCCTCTCTTCGTGGTTTCTTCCCATGCTTTAGTTGCATCCTGCACACGAAGTGACAATGCTTTTACTCCATCACCATGTTTGTAAATATGATCCGCGATAGGATTGCCTGTTCTCAACGGAGTGGTTAAAACAAAAGTGAGTTTATGCTGGCGTATCGCATAGCTTGCCCTGTCTTTCATGCCTGTTTCGGGTCCTGCATAAGCCAGGGCCTGGAAGCCAAATGCGCTCATATAATAGTGAGCGGCTTGCTTGGCATTACCTACATAAAACTCTACATAATCCGTTCCTTCCAAAGGAAGAAAATCTGTTTGAATAGCTTGCTTTTTATCTGTGATTGTTGTGTTCATGATCTTGAAATTTTAAAAATAGAAAAAAGATACCGTCGTTTCGAGATCATTGACTGTCCATGGCAAGTGTTTCCATCAGCAGGTTGAAATCACCGCGATGATCATTGAAAAGTTTAT
>DASVNY010000116.1:0-2357 GCA_036383615.1 Chitinophagaceae bacterium | reverse complement strand
TATAGTCTTGCAAGCAGTTTGCAGAACTATATAGCGGTTCAAATTTTGTAAAAATCTGTGTTCATCTGTTTGATCAGTGTCATCCGTGTTCCTTTTAGCAAAATAGAGATCAAAGCTGATGCGCTTTAGCTCACCAATTGTTTGGAAGGCAGTTTTCTTTTGCTCTGCTGATATTTCTCATAGATAACCTGCCCCATCGGCTTTTCATACACTTTACTTTCCAGCCAGGAGATGATATCGAGATAGGCAAAGGCACGGGTCTCAAAACGATTTTTTTCGAGGTGCTTTACTTTATTCAAAAAACTTTCCAGCTCAGGCTTAAGCTGGCGGGGAGAAAGAGGGAATGCATTTTTCAGGAACCGAAACATTTCTTCTTCGATCACCGTAAGGTTTTTCATCTTGGCCATGAAACGATAAACCGATTTGGTCAGCGATTCAATGATGCTGTCATTACCCAATTCATAATGCGCCATCAGGTGCATCAGGCGGGCATAACATTGCAGGTCGTTTCTCAGTCCGGCCGGTCCATTGATGATCTTTTGTAAATAATCAATGGCGGTATCATACTGACCCGCGCCAAAATAAAGAGAGGCGATCTTATAATTGAAGACAAGAATGCGATGACTGTCAACATACAAACCATATTCATCCAGTTTTTCCTGGATAGAAGGCGCCAGCTTCAATCCATCCTGGAAAGTGCCCGTCATCAAATGCCAGTTGAGCCTGGCGCTATTGATATAAATAGAGGTATGAATACGGAAATTGTCATGAAGATTCGACGCTGTATGTTTTGCAAAATGCTCAAACTGCTTTAAGGTTATTTTGAACTGTTTAAAATTGCGAAGGTCAAAATGTGCATTCAGCAAATTATGCATGCCTTTGATATAGTGCCCCGTTTCTGTTGCCACCATCAAGGGTTCTTTCTCGTATAAGTTGATCCATTTCTGGCTATAGCGGTAATACATCAAAAAATCCTGCCGGATAAAGGCATACCAGCAATAGCTTTGATAGAGGTAAAGCAGTTCATAAAAATCGGTGATACTATCTTCATCAAGCGGCAAATGACTTTTAAAATATTCTCTTATCCCCTTTTCGTCTTCTTTGTTGCGGGCATGACCATTGCGCACATACCAGTTGTATAACATCAGGGCAAGATTCGACAGTTTGACAACCCGGTCAATATGTTCGCTGATATTGGCGGCTTCATTGGTCAGCTCTTCTGTTCTTTCTGTTGTGCTCCTGGTGATATGCAGTGTTTCGATCTTTTTCTCCAGCGATATCACCTGGGCCAGGTAATTGAACTTATGATTGGCCTTTGCCATCTCTTTGGCTTTTTCCAGCAGCTTCAGGGCCTGTTGCTTTAAGCCTTTATGATAAAGCACTCTTGCATAATCCAGTTGTTCGCTCAGCTGAAGGTCAATACTCACGGTTGTCTTGAGCAGGCGAAGAGCGGTTAACAGTTGTTTGTATAAATGGGTCTTTAAATTGGCCAGCTGAGGCTTAGTGATACCCGGTAGTTTCTTTAAAAGAAGCTTTTCATCATAATCCTTCATCTTGTCCAGCGCATCAAAAAGGCGGATGATCTTGAGGTCCTCGTTACCGGAACTGCGCTTGATATAGAGCTTGAAATGTCTTTTTTCAGACTTCTCAAGCGTGTGAATTAATTGTAATAATATGTCGGCAGAACGGTTGGGCATCATATCAAATTTTCTCTGAAACACATGACCAGCAAGGGTTTAACAAAAAGCCAACCCCGTTGGCATAAGCAATTTCCTCATAAGTTGTTTTGAAAGCCTGTGCTGCTATCTCTACTTTCGTGTCAGAAAGTTATTTCATACAGCAGGCAATCGTTAGAGAAAGCAAAGCAAGAGTTAGAGATCGTCGGAGTCGCAAATGTCTGCAAAAAAGCTGAGATACCAAATATTCTTGGCCCCCGCACTACAATCGAAGATTTTTCATATGGCAAGCAATCGTTAGAGGTCAGTCCGTTTCTACGGAAGGACCTTTTTTTTGTCTCAAACCAAGAAATGTAAAATTTAGAATTTAAAATGTAGAATGTAAAAGTATAGCAGTCCTTTTACATTCTACGTTTTACATTTTGCATTTTACATTTAAAGGATATATCAATCCTTATCTTCATACTATAAACGAGAGCTTATGGCCATCCGCATCTTCATCACCGGCGGCACTTTTGACAAGGAATACAACGAATTGAACGGGCAGCTTTATTTTAAAGACACTCACCTGCATGACCTGCTTGAGCTGGGTCGCAGCAAGTTAAAAGTGGAGATAAGAACATTGATGATGATCGATAGTCTTGAGATGACGGATGAGGACAGAAGTCTTATTGCGCATCA
>DASVNY010000115.1:0-3127 GCA_036383615.1 Chitinophagaceae bacterium | reverse complement strand
AGCAGGAGTGTTGTATGCTATTTCTGATGATGATGGCCAAACGCGTGGCAGAAACCTTCCTTTCAATGCAGGTACTGCTGCTACGTATGGTCTCACAAAAGAAGAAGCGCTGGCTGCGATCACACTCAACTCTGCCAAGATCATGGGTGTGTCTGATAAAACAGGAAGCATTGAAGTGGGTAAGGATGCCAACATTGTGATCAGCGATGGCGATATCCTTGATATGAAGAGCAGCAATGTTACAGATGCGTTTATCCAGGGAAGAAAAATCGATCTTACCGATAAGCAAAAGCAGCTGAACGATCGTTACAATAAGAAGTATGAACTGAAGAAGCCCAAGGCTTTCTAAGATCAAAGCAGCTTAAAATACAAGACCCGGTCCCGCTTTTGGCGGGACCGGGTCGTTTGTTTATAGAAACCGTCCATCTTTTTTTTCAACACTCAAATACGGAGTAAAGGAGCGACACAGAAGGTTAATAGTTACTGATTATATTTTTCAACAATTCTTGTGATATCATTTCTATTTCCACCTGCAGGCAATATTTTTATCTTTCTTTTGGGATATAACTTGTGAAGCAGTTCGAGAGCTTGTGAGTTATCGCTTATAGCAGAAGAAAGACTTTCATAATCCACAAACTGAAACTTTCCTTTTTCCTTTTCAATTAAATAAGTGTCCTCAGGACCACCCAAATAAAGATTGATTTTTCCCTTGCTTAGTCTTAGGGAAAAATAACCACTCCGTTTGTTTGATTGTGAAGTAGAGCGCCATACAAAATATCCTTCATGGTTCTGGAAGGCAACAAAATCAGGTACATCCATTCTACGACCATCTACTATTATCCTTCCGTTAACAGTAGATTGCCTCTTTATCGTTGTGGCTATACTTTTTTCACCATTTGCTTTTATAACAAATAATTCTCCACCTGCCTCCCTGCCACTGGCGCCTAACTCAGTTATTGTAACACGTTGTATGGGAGTACAGGAATAAAATAATAACATGAACATAATGGAATAAACTATGAACCGCATTTCTAAATTGATTTAAATTGGTATGAATTTTATTTAATCTCCACTAACCCTTAAATTTTTTTAGTGAAAAGTAGGTCGAAATGAACTTGTTCGCATTTGCTTTATGTGTACTTTTTTTGATCAATAATTTATTTTGAGCTCTGTTGAAACATTTTTATCTGCTATATCCTTCATCGAAGATTTAAGGGTCACTTTTTTCTTATCCTCGCTGGTAACAGCATCTTTGTTAGAAACCTTTTTTACATTGCCGGGCACGGTTACCTGTATAGTATATTTCATTTCGCTCAGTATAGCCTGCATCATTTCAACAACATCTTTATTTTTTTCATCCCCGGTAATATAATATCATCAACACTGTTATGTTCCATCCTCGTTACCCATGACTTGCTGATACTGTATATATTGTCGGCTTTTGGTTTCTTGCTACCGGATTCATTCAGGGCGTTATTAAGCGCTACATCATTATTGAAATCAAATTCTATTGCATAGATCGAATTGATAGTGTCTTGCGTGACCTTTACGTTGGAGATGCCGTTCACTTTTTTTATTGCCTCCGCATCTTCGAGCATTGATCTGCCCATATCATCGGCCTGTTCCTGGTCCGATGGTCCTTCCGCCTCTGCTTTGACGCTACTTGAATCTTTCGCCGTTTGTGAAAGGGTCTTTGTCATTTCCATCATTTCGCTCATATCCAATTTGCGGACAAAATGCCCGCCACCTTTTTCATTGACGATAAGCTCTTCAAAGAAATCAATACAACCGGTAAGTGTTGAGAGTAAAAAAAATCCACAAGCAACTATTGCTATCTTTTTCATGAGTCGTGATTTGTTTAAGGAAGCAAATATAGGAGTCCCGCTTCAGCTTTTATTTCTTTATAGCATATCCACTATAAAGTATGTTCAGATCGTTTGAATTGTTTGTAACACTCTAAGCTATTAATAAAAAAGCATCCGCCAACCGGCGAATGCTTTAAGTTTTGATAACTATATACCAGTTGGGACAAAATTCTCTGTGATTTTGTAAATTCATGATATAAACTACCAGTATGTCAAAACAACCAGAGCGTTTTTTTGCAAGAATCCTTTTCAAATATGAAGGTAAGGATGGTCATGAAGGCCGGGACATTTGCTATATCTACAATCGTGAAGCATTGGATGAAGTCATAGGACTCCCCAAGCACCAATATGATAAATCCCAATTTATTGAAATTGGTCAGGAGTTAATGCTTGAAGGGTACAGATGTAGAGTTGTAGATATCAATTTCAAGCTTTATGAGCAATTAAATGATATGAGTGGTGGATATGGAATAAATCTTCTGTCGCCAACTGACCCAACAGATTATAATTGCCAAGTAGGAGTATTCGTTGAAAGAATTGAAGAGTGATTTTAACAGTCCGAAGAGAAGGAAAATCCTTACATTTTTTGTAAATTTATATTTATGAAAAAATATTTATTATATAAGATATTTTGGAAGCAAAGACATGGTAATTCTCCGGGCTCAACCTTCAAGCCATAGCCTAAACAATTCACAGCCTGTTAATAATTCGTTTGAGGTAATCTCTGGAATAACGTAACTTACACATAGGAAAACAATACGGTCACTATCCAAAGACTGTTATCTGTATGGAAGCATTTGGGTTTTCCATAGTGGTCGTGGGAGCCGATGTGAAGTCACTCCCGAATGGCAGGACAACACAAAAGATTGTGGGGGACTGCAAAAAAGTTGGAGACGACAACCCTCCTTAAAATATTGTCAGGCGGTCAACTTTGATTCAATGAACTCATGTCAGCAAAACATGAGGTTTGATAAAAAGGTTGACCGTCTTTATTTTTAGTATACCAAAACAAACTGTTATGACAACAATTGATATCATAAACTTCGGAGGGTTAATCCTCAACATTATTGGAGGATTGATATTGACTTTCTCATCTTCAAGATTTCTGACGGCCATTCATGGTGAAAATCTAATATTATGAACTGGCAACTCCTTCTCCCATTATTGGTGACATCAATTGTAACAATGCTTGGATGGGTTGCTGTACATAATTTCGCACGGAAACGTGATTTTGAGAATAAGAAAAAAGAACTGCGAATAAA
>DASVNY010000114.1:0-2324 GCA_036383615.1 Chitinophagaceae bacterium | reverse complement strand
GAAAGAGAAAGGGCCGCTATGGAGTGTGAGAGAACGGCTAATAAATACAAACAGGTGCAATACATGAGGAATTACCTCGGTGAGGAATTTGAAGGAGTGATCAGTGGTGTGGCCTCATTTGGTTTTTGGGTAGAAACGGTGGAGCATAAATGCGAGGGTTTGGTTAGTGTGAATAGCCTGCTTGAATACGACGAGTTCAGGCATGTGGAAACAGACTATTGCCTGGTGGGACAAAGAAGCGGTCGTAAATTCAGGATGGGGGATAAAGTGACGATCAAAGTGGTATCTGCCAATCTCGCTAAGAGGCAATTGGATTATGAATGGGTGTTGACCAGTGCCATAACCGAAGAAAAAACTGTGAAAGAAAAGGCCAAGAAAAAGAAATGATACTTATTTTTCCGTATGCAATCATTCGAACTGCTATCCCAGAAATTCAGCCTTCATTTTGAACAGAAGCATTTTCCTGCTGAGCCGGCTTCATTGTACCAGCCGAATGAGTATTTTCTGCAATTGGGCGGCAAAAGGATCAGGCCAGTGCTTTGTCTCATGGGCAATGAACTCGTGGATGAAATAAAAACTGACGCATTGCATGTGGCAACGGCGATTGAATTATTTCACAATTTCACCCTGATACATGATGACATAATGGATAAAGCCCCTCTGCGCAGGGGCATGGAAACGGTGCATGTCAAATATGGGGAGAATACAGCATTGCTCGCTGGTGATGTGATGCTGGTGACAGCTTACGAACATCTTTCAAAGATTGACACTATTTATTTTCATCCTATTCTCCGCTTATTCAATCAAACGGCCAAAGAGGTTTGTGAGGGACAGCAAATGGATATGGATTTTGAAAAACTGGCATCAGTGAAACTGGATGAGTATTTAAAGATGATCGAACTAAAAACATCTGTGTTGCTTGCCGCCAGTTTGAAGATGGGGGCTGTTTTGGGTGGAGCGGGTCAACGCAACCAGGACCTGATTTATGAGTTTGGTAAAAAACTCGGCATCGCTTTCCAGGTGCATGATGACTACCTGGATGCATTTGGTGATCCGCAAAAATTTGGTAAGCAGGTAGGGGGAGATATTATTGCTAATAAGAAAACATTCCTGTTAATTCATGCATTGGAAGCAGCCTCTGCTTCTCAAAAAACGGAATTAGTAAAACTTATCAATGGTAACGGCCCCGATAAAGTAGATAATGTGTTGCAGGTGTTTCGTGATTGCAAAGTTGACGAATGGGCCCTCCAATTAAAGAACAAATTCCTTGATGAAGCATTTATTCATTTAGAAGATATCGCTGTTCTCTCCAAAAGAAAAGAGCCGCTCAAAGAGCTGGCTCATTTCCTCGTAAAAAGAGATTATTGATTTGAAAAATTGGGGACACAGATTGCACGGATCAGATGGATTTACACAGATATATTCGTGAATATCCGTTCAATCTGTTTCATCCGTGTTCCATTTCCTGAAGTTTAAACAGCTTCTTAAACATAAGTGGCTTCGATATTGAATCCATTGACAAGACAGATCGCAATGATCACTACATCTATCAGCACACTCAAAAAGAAAACAGGGATAGTGATCTTTGTTGGCATAGCTGCAAGATTGGTCACTAGCGTCATTGCCATGGCAGCGATAGCAAAGGGCCAGAAAACAAAATTATTTCCTGTAAACAGGATGGCGAACATCGTAATGATGGTGATAACACAGCCATGACCAGCTACTGCTACTGCCAACCAAAGCAGGCGATTCTTTTCCTGTGTTTTTGTCCAGTTAAAAAAGCGGTTGATCACTGATGTATGCGTAGTAGCGATGCTATTGCTAACCTGTAATGGATGCTGAATCGTTGTGTTCATGTTTCATTGATTTAATGACACAAAATTCCTTCCTGTTTGTTTAATTGGGTATGAGTAAGGTTTATTGAAGAGCTGATTTTTGTCAGGTTGCATTGCCGTTCCCAAAAAGTGAGCAACTAAATTGATTGTCAATCAATTTTTTCCCTATTTTGATGCATTAAAACTACTGCTGATGTCGAATTCTTTGTTCCGTAAAAAATCGATCGATAAGATAGTGGGTGATGCGGATCTGCAGGCGGGTGATGTGCATAGTCATGGGTTAAAAAGGGTCTTAACGGTAAGAGACCTTACTTTCTTTGGTATTGCCGCCATCATCGGGGCGGGAAGTTTCAGCAGTTTGGGTGGCGCTGTTTTTAATGGCGGGCCCGGTGTGGTGGTGCTCTTCATCATTACAGGTATTGCCTGTGCTTTTACGGCTTTTTGTTATTCTGAATTCGCCAGTCGTATCCCCGTTGCGGGCAGCGCTTA
>DASVNY010000113.1:0-4611 GCA_036383615.1 Chitinophagaceae bacterium | reverse complement strand
ATGGAAGCAAGGCTCCGCCTTTTTTTAAAATATGCGGATCATTAGAAGGATTGCCATCAACATCCTGCACCCAGCCTGTTGGTGTTTCTACATTTTTTCGTTGCAGAATTTCAAGTTTGCCATTGGCTGCTGTTGTTGTAGCCAGGTCGGCAACAAAAGGCGGTTCATTGCCCGCTGGTGCAGCCACGCAAATAGGATTTGTGCCCAGCATTTTATCAATGGAAAAAGTAGGGGCTACCAATGGACTTGCATTGGTCATGGCCATGCCCAGCATATCATGTTGCAAAGCCATCATGGCATGATAAGCAGCAATACCAAAATGATTACTGTTTTGCACGCTCACCCAACCGGTTCCAACCTGCTTAGCTTTTTCAATCGCGATTTGCATAGCAAATGGCGCCACTACTAATCCCAAACCACTATCTCCATCCACCACAGCAGTGGAGGGTGTTTCATGAATGATCTTTATTTGCGGAGTTGCATTCACCCTTTTTGCTTCCCATAATCGTACATACCCACTCAATCTCGCGATACCATGTGAATCTATTCCCCGCAGATCGGCAGACAATAATGTGTTCGTGGCTGTTTCAGCATGTTCATTTGAGCAACCGATCTTTTGAAAGATGGCTTTTGTAAAATCGGATAGTTGCTGATAGGAAAAAATCTGTTCTGGCATGGCGCAAAGAAACATAATTATAAACAAAATGGCCCGCCGGAAAACCAACGGGCCATTTGCCTTTGTCAAAAGAAATATGCTTAGAAAGGAAGATCATCAATGGGTTCATTAACCTCGCTGGCTGCAGGAATACTGCTACCCGGTGACGCCGCCGCAGAAGCATTGTTACCTGCATAAGAACCACCGCCGGCATTATCGCTACGGCCACCGAGCAACTGCACTTCACGAACACGCAATGAAAGTGATGCACCTGCTGTTCCATCCTGTCTTGTGAAAGATCTTACTTCAGGTTGTCCTTCTACAAAAACCTGTTTGCCTTTTGTGAGATACTGGGCAAGAGCTGTACGATCCGTCCAGTAAGCGCAATCAACCCAGGTAGTTTTTTCCTGGTTGTTGCCCTGGCTGTCCCTGTACTTCTCTGTATGCGCAATAGTGAAGTTGATCACATTCTTACCATTTACAGTGTTAACCACGCAGTCTTTGCCGAGGTTACCAATAACTTGCATTTTAATCATAGTGCTCAAATTTTAAATTGACGTAATTAAATAGTGAAGCGGCAAGTTACATTATTCTACGTGCCTTCGGACGTATGTCGTTACTGTTTACCATATTATTCTCCAGCATGTGAATAACTTGTGCCTGCCGCTTCTCTATTTGACCAGCACTGAGTGCAATATCGCATCAGCAGAAGCCGAATCCAATGGAAAAACAGCAGGAAAAAATGTTTTTTCCTCGTAAAAAAAAGGTGAATTGCCGGTTTATAAACTTCCCTCATCCTCAGTCCTCTGCCCTTGCACTTGCCGCGTCAATGATCCTTCCAAAGAAGATCGCATTCATAAACAGCTTGCTTCCACCCAGCCAAAATGCCCTGAAATTAGGGTTGTCCGCGATATTGATAACACGGCCGCCTCCCACTGTATTCACAATAACAGCAGCGGAGTTTTTGATCGCATCTTTATTTTCTTTGCTCACCCAACCACTTTGCATCGGGTTGCTGCCATAATAAAAAGGAGTAGCATAAGGGTTCTTACTTTTTTCCATGAACACTTTGTTGGCTTTAAAGAGGCTCACCGTTTTTTGGTTATACCCATAGGCCAACGGATGTGTAAGATCAACCTCGGCGCCAAACACAGCGCCACTCACTTGCTGTGCACCGTCAATTTGCGGGCGATCCACATAAGTTAGTTTCTGTGTGCTGTCAACAGCAGGTTTGGCTCTCTTGAATTTTACTTCACTGATACCATTTTGCACCGCCCAGTTCACTGCTTCTTCTGTTAAGATCAATGTGCCACCGGCCTGCACCCAGGCTTTTAGTTTGTCTTTATTAATATCCGGGTAGTTTCCTCCTACCATTATTAATGTATTGTACCTGTTCAACTCGGCGCGATTAAAAACAGAAGGCTCCAAATGCGTAGCAGGCATATTCATCCGCTGATCAAGTAAATGCCATATTTCACCCGCATCTGTTGCATTTACACCCGGCCCCGTTATCATCGCGATGGAAGGTTTAGTGATGGTTGTAAAGCGACTGCTACCGAGATCACTTCCACTTGAAACCTGGCCGGTGGCAACTGCATACGCTTTCAACCTGTATTTTTCAACTACTGCGCTAACTATTGCCGCAACGGCTTCACTTTTTTCTTTTTGTATTGCCACAGGCACCATCAATGTGCCATAATCAAATTTCTTATTACCATTATTCACCGGCGATTCAAATTGGTTGGTCGCCACTTTCACGATCAATCCGGCATTCAGCAATTCATTTAGTGCAGCAGGTGCATAAAGTTCATCCCACTCAAGCAGGTAAGCATAATTGCTTTTGCCGCCAATGATGGTTGATCTGGCAGGTGTCAGCTCTTCTATTTTTTCACCCATCGTGAATGGAGCAGTCAGTTCCCTGTAAGGCAGGCCAAATGCCAATGGTAATGTCCATGCCGTGATATCATAGAAAAGACTGTCTTTATAATCCAGTGTTTTTTCAAAGATGGCCCTGATCAAACTATGCTGAGGCTGATTGAGCGAGACCATATAAGCGGCATTCTTATCAAACTCTCCATCTTTAAAATCATTGGGCAAAGCATTTATTTCAATCTGCTGGCGTTTGAGCATTTCAGTGAAATAAACTGTCTTTCCTAAATCATTTTTATCACCGAAAATATATCCCTTCACTGCATAAGCCGCTGCACGGCTTGCAGCTTGTTTATAAAAATCACGTTGAAACTCCAGGAATTCTTTACGCAATGCTTTGGCGCCTTCCAGTGTTGATAAAGCGGTTACAAATTGATTTTTTATGGTAGCCGGAAAACTCAGGAGCCCATTAGTTGTTTCCTGCAAATGTCCTCTTGAAGAGGCCTGTTCAAACAAAATACCGATGCAGCCCTGCACATCAGGAAATGTAGAACCCTTACCATAATAAAAATCATCATAGTTTTCTTTGGTGAAATACATCGAGCCGATGCGATCCAAAAAAGCAGCATGATATTTTCCCAACTTGCCTGTCAGTTCCTGGTTCTTGTCAGGTGTCAATGGATTTACTCTTGATGGCACGCCGGGTTGAAAGAAGAATGTTGCATTGCTTCCCTGCTCATGATGATCAGTCAGGATATTTGGCTTCCATGAATGGAACCATTTCAACCGGTTCTGGCTTTCCACGTGCACAGCCGGCAACCAATCCCTGTTCAGGTCGAACCAATAATGATTGAACCTTCCGCCAGGCCACACTTCATTAAACTCTCTTGAGTTGGGATCGCTGACAAGGTTCTTGCTTTTATGTTGATTGGCCCAGGTAGAAAATCTTTGCAATCCATCAGGATTAAAGGAAGGATCGAATAAGATCACAACATTATCCAGCAACTCATCAACCTGTTTTCCCTGTGCCGCTGCCAGGTAATAAGCACTCAATAAAGAAGCATTGGCACCGCTCGCTTCATTTCCATGTATCGAGTGGCCGATATAAACAACAATAGGCATATTATCTATATTCAATGAAGCCGACTTTGAAGGATCTGTTAACTGCACATGCTGCTGACGTATCTGCTCCAGGTTTGCATGATTCTTTTTGGAAGTGATGATCAGCAATACCTGTGGGCGATTCTCATAGGTCAGGCCCATGAGCTCAAGCTTCACCCGGTCTGGGGCGGCCGCAGCAATAGCTTTCATATAATTAACCAGCCTGTCATGCGTGATATGCCATTCACCCACTTCATGATAAACGATATCCTTTGGTTTGGGGATAGCAGGATTATAAGTGACTGAATCGGGTAAATAGTATTTCAGGTCCTGTGCATTTGAGAAATTGGCAATAAGTAACAGGCAATAAGCAAAGAAGAGCTTTCTCATAAGTTGTTTTGTTGAAATTATGTCGGAAGATAAGGACAATAGGGATAATGGGGTAATCGGAGTAGTGTAGTAATTTGAATTTCCCGCAGATTTTCGCTGATTTGATCGCAGATCACGCAGGTTATATCTGCATAGTCTGCGATAGAATATTTTCAAACAAGGACACTACTTAATGGGCACATGTGACAAATCAAAACAGACGTTCGTATATTCGGCAATACCCATTTGCTGACAAGAAAAATATTACTTATCCCTGGCCATCCATAATCAGCATGGTGTGATATACTTGGTTTTAATGAATCACGCAGCAACTATTAACTCATTTAACAGGAGTGAGAACTAATTACAGCAACCCCAACCACCCTCCCAACCCGTCAACTACCCACCCACACCGCCAACTACTCGCCCGGCTTACCAACCGCCTGTTTTAAAGAATAGCTTTTATACCTTTAAGTTTATAGATCGACAACGGAACAAGTGAGATACACTAATAAATATTACAGCTTGCATTTGAGCCGTCATTTATACTGTTGGTTACTGGCGCTGCTATTTTCATTCCCTGTTTTTTCTCAAAATATTTTCTTCAACAAGATCCT
>DASVNY010000112.1:0-2762 GCA_036383615.1 Chitinophagaceae bacterium | reverse complement strand
ATTTTTTCTTTCTTCTGGGTCACAAAAGCCGCTTTGCCATTTATGCAAAAAGGTTCGGCTATTATTAATACATCATCGGTGACTGCTTATCGCGGTAGTGCCGCGATGATTGATTATTCCGCAACAAAAGGGGCGATCATTTCTTTTACACGCAGTCTTTCGGCAAGCCTGGTAAAAAGAGGAATAAGAGTAAACGCTGTGGCACCGGGCCCGATATGGACGCCGCTGATCGCATCGAGTTTTAAAGGAAAGAAAGTGGCCACGCATGGAAGTGATGTGCCCATGGGCCGCGCAGGTGAACCGGCGGAAGTGGCGCCAGCTTATTTATTTCTTGCCTGCAATGATGGATCATATATCACCGGGCAGGTGATTCATCCAAACGGAGGGGAGATCGTTAATGGCTAAACTATACTTAACTATAAATTATTTGTATGAAAGCAATTTGGAAAGGATCGATCGGTTTTGGATTGGTCAACATACCGGTCCGCATGTTCAGTGCGGTGGAAAATAGTTCGCTTGATCTTGATATGCTCGATAAAAAAGATCATTCGAATATCCGTTTCAAACGGGTGAATGAAAAAACAGGTAAGGAAGTAACCTGGGAAAATATCGTGAGAGGTTACTATGTTAATGATAGGTATGTTGTGCTGGAGAAATCAGATTTTGAAAGAGCCAGCCCCGAAAAATCAAATACGATCGAAATAAAGAACTTTACGGAGGAGAAGGACATTGACAGCAACTATTTTGAAAGTCCCTATTTTCTCGAGCCAGATAAAGCAGGCGCGAGAGCATATTGTTTATTAAAAGATGCGTTGCAAAAAACAGGAATGGCAGGTGTGGGCCTGTTTGTGATGCATAACAGGGAACATGTTTGCATCTTAAGAGCAGTGGATGACCTGATCATGCTGAATCGCCTTCGCTTTGCACAAGAACTTCGTACGCCGGATGAATTGAATATCCCGCATTTGAAAAGCAAACCCGATGAGTTGAAAATGGCAGTGAGCCTGGTCAAACAACTTTCAAAAGGATTTGACATCAGTAAGTATAAAGATCAGTATTCGGATAAGCTGCTCGAGATCATTAGAGCAAAATCAAAAGGCAAACTAAAACCTTACAAACCGATGAAAGTGGTGCATGCGCCGTCGAAGGACCTGATCGGGCAATTGAAAGCAAGTTTATCGTCTAAAAAAATGGCGTCTTAATAATAATTGAGTATGGCTTCACAAAAAGAAGAAATAGTAGTTGGCAAGTATAAAGTAGCGGTTAGCAACAGGAAAAAAATTTACTGGCCCGATGAAGGATTTACAAAGGGGGATGTGATCGACTATTATGATAAGATGAGCGATCATATCTTACCTTATTTAAAGGATCGCCCTTTATCACTCAAACGAAATCCCAATGGCATTTTAGATGAAGGCTTTTACCACAAGGATGCCGGGGAGAATGCACCGTCTTATGTAAGCGTCTTCAAAGTGAAGAGTGAAAGCAGCCAAAAGATCATTGACTATATTGTTTGTAATAACAAAGCGACATTGTTGTATGTGGCTAATCTCGGCTGCATCGAGATCAATCCATGGAACAGCACCACTAAAAAGCCAGATCAGCCTTCCTGGCTGGTGATCGATATCGATCCTTCCAGGAAAAACACATTCACTGAAGTAGTGGATGTGGCGCTTGCCACAAAAGAGTGTTTTGATAAGGCAGGTATAAGATCTTATTGTAAAACTTCAGGCTCTTCTGGCTTGCATGTGTATGTGCCGTTGAAAAACAAATATGATTATACGATGGTGAGAGATTTTGCGCATCTCGTTGCACAATTGGTGCATGAACAATTGCCGGAGACTACATCATTGGTACGTAACCTTAGCAAAAGAGGCAATAAGATCTATGTTGATTATTTGCAGAACAGGAGTGGTCAAACATTGGCTTCGGTATATAGCATAAGACCGGTAAAAGGAGCAACCGTGTCAACACCGGTTGACTGGAAAGAAGTGAATCACCGGTTACATCCTTCGCAATTCAATATTAAAAATATTTTTCAGCGCTTGAAAAAGAAAGGCGATCTGTTTGCTCCCGTATTGGAAGAAGGCATATCCTTTCCGAAAGCATTGCGCCTGCTGGAGAAAGTGCATTAGAAAGGGAGCATTTGCTAAATGGCTTATGCTCCCTTCTCAACTGCTATTGAATGATCATCACGATGTGAGTGTTCATTGAATAGCTGCTGATGTTCCTTTTCCCGTTCTCACTTGTTGCTGACTGAGTTGGCCATCACCATTTACGCGGGAAAATAAACGACTGAGCCCGTCCACCAATTTTCCTGTTTTATCTTTTACAAATTTTCTTGATTCTTTTCCCTTTTCAGGGGCCACTAATAATCCAATGATAACACCGGCTGCAAGGGCGCCGCCTATCCCTAATGCGATCTTTGATGTTGTTGTCATAAAATACGTTTTTGTTTCAGTGCTATTAATCAAAAAACCATACCAACTCGGATTTAGCGACAAATAGTTTTGCACCGAAAAATGGTAGTGTTTTTGGAAGATAATAATGAGAACAGCGATACTTATTAAGTAACAAGACCAGGTATAGCCATGTCTTTGGTGTTTTGCAGTTGAAGAACCCGCAGTAATGCGGGTTTTTTTGCTCATTTGGGGAACCCCATTCATAGTTAGCAGGAAAAAAAATTTGGCCAAAAACATCTCACCCTTATCTTTGCACTCCCGTAAAAAGGAAGGGAGTTTAGCTCAGCTGGTTCAGAGCAT
>DASVNY010000111.1:0-4582 GCA_036383615.1 Chitinophagaceae bacterium | reverse complement strand
ACTGAATTACAAATTAACATAGGATCATTCTTCCATTTCCTGCCTGATCTCATTACTGATCTTGACCAATATTTTGTCAATGCGGTGGCCATCCATATCCATGATCTCGATGGAAAAGCCTTTCCAGTCTAATTTGTCACCGGTTTTGGGAATGCGCTCCAATTGATGCAGGATAAAACCAGCCAACGTATCAAAATCATGTTCGCCTTCATTCATCCATTCTGTTTTTTCAAAACGGGTGAGAAAATCATAGAAAGGTATCTGTGCATCTACCAAATAACTTCCATCTTCTCTTTCCTTGATCTCATAATCGGGAACATCAGGCTGAGGAATATCGCCAACAATTGCTTCGAGGATATCATTAAGCGTGATCAAACCCAGTATGCTCCCATATTCATCCACGATAAAAGCGGAATGGATCCTTGATTGCTTGAATTTTTCCAGCACCTGGTAAGGTGAATTATTTTCAGGGATGAACAGCGCCGGTTGCATGATCTCTTTGAACAAGGTGCTGTCGGGACTAACATAAAGATCTTTTATCGAAACAACACCTTTGATCTCATCAATAGAGTCATCACAGATCGGGTATGCAGAATGCGGTTCCTGTAAAATTTTTTGTTTGATCTTTTCTTCACTGTCATCAAGGTTAAACCAGATAATATCACTGCGGTGTGTCATCAGCGAAGTGATATTGCGATCACCGAGATGAAACACTCTTTCAATGATCTCCTGTTCTGTTTCTTCAATAGCGCCATGCTCCGTTCCTTCACTGATGATTGCTTTGATCTCTTCTTCCGTTACCTGGTTATCATTTCGCTTGATGCCAAAAATTTTGATGATGAGGTTGCCCGATTTGGAAAGCAGCCACACAAAAGGGTGCGTGATACGGCTGAGAACACGCATAGGTCCTGCTAATATCTTGGCAGTGGCTTCCGGTCTTGCCAGTCCCAGTCTTTTTGGTACCAGTTCACCAAACACCAATGAAAAATAAGTGATGATGATAACGATGATGGCCGTGGCGATACCATGACTGTATTCGCCAACATAGGGCCATGTCTTAATTTTTTCTGCCAGGTCATCAGTCAATCTTTCGCCGGACACAATACCCGTTAAAATACCGATAAGGGTAATACCGATCTGGACCGTGGAAAGAAAAGTGTCAGGATGATTGGCGAGATCCAGTGCTTCTTTAGCCTTTTTATCGCCTTTATTGGCTTGTGCTTCCAGTCTTGCTTTGCGGGCCGATACCAGCGCTATTTCAGCCATCGAAAAAATGCCGTTCAATAGTATGAGACCAATCAGAATAAAAATCTCCATTAAAGGGAAAGTTGGTTGGTTATCGAAGATAATAATAAAGCCGCATTCGGCCTTTATTGAGATGTGCTCAAACTGTGTAAAGCGAAATGCCGGTTGAAGAAATTACCTGTGATAATCCCTATCAAAGCACCAACGGCTGCGCCACCTATCACATCAAGCGGGTAATGAATACCAACGTACACTTGTGCATAAATGACAATAAAGGCCCATGCAAAGCCAACCCAGGCCCATTTCGGCAATACTTTTCGGAAACTGATAAAAAAGAAAGTAGCCAGGCCAAAATGATTGCAGGCATGGGAAGAAGTGAAACTATACCCCGAACCACAGTGTTTAAGTAATAAGCGAACATGATCGAGCATGGCAGGATCATTACAGGGACGAAGCCGCTGTACCGATTCTTTGATCAACTGGCTGCTGACCATATCTGTGATAGCAAATGTGCATAAAAAGAATAGCGACCACCACAAGCCGGTTTTTCCAAAATTGATAGTCAGAAAAATTAGTAAGAAAAGATACAGGGGCGCCCAGTATTCAGGTGTGCGAAGAAAAGGCATCAGTGAATCAAAAAAGGGATTGGTCCATTCGCTGTTGAGCTTAATAAAAGCGGCACGGTCCCAGTTTTCCAATTGATGCCAGATATTTAATAAGGTCGTTGGGAACATTGTTTGCAAAAGTAGGGGATCGGGGTCAGTAGTCAGAAGTCAGTAAGTCAGGGGTCAGTAAGTCAGTAGTCAGTAAGTCAGAAGAACTGCCTTCAACCTGCAACTACTCTTTTCACATTTGACTTTTCACGTTTAACTCTTCAAGTTTGACCTCACAACATTAACAGAACACTCGTCAAACAGGCGGCAAAAGGTATTGCTCAAACCACCTAAATTGAGTTCTTTTGTAATCCTTTTTCCCGGGCGAATTGATGCTTGTAAAATATAAAATACCGAAAACGCTTTTGTGGGTGGTCAACCTGTTTTTGATCTTTTTACTCATCTTCACTTTATTCAGGCTCACTACATATTTTGCATTCAGACCCGATAATTTTTCTTTCAACGACCTGCTCCCCTCTTTTTTATTGGGGATACGTTATGACCTGCGCTGGGTTTCCATCATATTGTTACCGGTAGTTGTTATTAGCATGTTACCAAAATTCTCACCATTTTATTCCGCCCGCAATAAAAAATGGTGGACCTGGTATCTCGCTGTGGTAACCTTTATCGTGTTCTTCTTTTTTGCCGCGGATTTTGGAAGTTTTTCTTACAATCAAACAAGGTTGGATGCAGGAGCAATGAATTTTGCAGAAGATTTTGGTATTTCCTGGCAAATGATGTGGCAAACCTATCCAATGATATGGATGTTGCTCGGACTTGTCATCGCTGTTTGGTTCTTTCGCTGGATGTATCATAAAAGCCATTGGATGGTGATCAATCGCACTGATGGAATGGGTATCCCTTATCGCAGAAAGTTCTTTGTATTTGCCACTTTATTGTTAGGGCTGTTCATTTACGGCAATTTCAGTTGGCCACCGTTAACATGGAAGCATTGTTTCGTGTTAAGGGATAATTTCAAATCCTATCTCGCTTTAAATCCATTGCAGAATTTCTTTTCAACACTCCGGCTCAGAAAACCGGAATTCAATGAACAAAAAGCAAGAGAAGCTTTTCCATTAATGGCTGAATGGATGCCATTGACAGACAAGAATACTTTTTCTTACCGCCGCATTGTGCAGCCGGGCAGCAATGCACTGGAAAGCAGGCCCAATGTTGTGCTGGTAATGTGCGAGTCATTCAGTATGTATAAAAGCAGCATGAGCGGCAATCCACTGAATGCAACACCTTATTTTGATTCGCTGACAAAGGAGGGGATCTTTTTTGAACGTTGTTTTTCGCCACATTTTTCTACCGCGAGGGGATTATTTGCGATTATCACCGGCATTCCTGATGCGCAGTTATTCAAATTTTCTACCCGCAATCCATTAGCATCCGAGCAACATACCATCATCAATAATTTCGAAGGATACAGTAAGCATTATTTTCTCGGCGGCAATCCTGAATTCAACAATTTCGAAGGGTTATTACAAAATATTCATGGTCTGCAGATGCATACGGAGGGAAGTTTCACTTCACCCAAAGTGAATGTATGGGGTATCAGTGATAAAGATCTTTTTTTAGAAGCTAATAATGTATTTAAAAAAGAAACAACGCCCTTCTTTGCAATTGTGCAAACTTCCGATAATCACCGTCCATATATGATTCCGCAAAGCGATACAGATTTTGTCAGTGTCGCGGTCTCAGAACAGGAGTTGGAAAAATATGGTTTTGAATCGGTGGATGAGTATAACAGCTTTCGCTATTCAGATTATTGTTTTAAGGAGTTTCTTAAAAGAGCACAGCAGGAAAACTATTTCCATAATACCATTTTTGTTTTTATCGGTGATCATGGAGTGGCAGGAAATGCGGCGGCTATTTACCCTGCTGCCTGGACAGAACACCGCCTCACCGATGAGCATGTTCCTTTATTATTTTATGCTCCTTTTCTATTGCAACCTCAGCAGCGAAAGGAAGTGGTTTCACAAATAGATGTGTTGCCCACCATTGCAGGCATGGTGCAGCAGCCTTATATAAATACCACCTTGGGTCGTGACCTGCTCGATCCTTTAAAGAAAAATAATTTTGCTTTCATCACTAATACTGCCGGAAAGATCGGCATGGTCACCGATGATTTTTATTTTATCAAGAACCTCAACTTCCCTGATGAACAACTGGTGCCGGTGAAATACAGTGACCATGTATATACCCCTGGGCAAAGGGATTCTATTCAAAGAAGATTGACTGATCTTACTTCAGCTTTTTTTGAAACAGCGAGGTATATGATCATGAATAATAAACGTTGAGTCATGAAGCAGATTTTCAATCGCTTCATGACTTATTTTCAAGTCAGAGCATCAGTAGTTCGTCCGTCACTGTAGATCCTTTTTTCTACATCTACTTTTTCGGAAGAATTTTTGCTGGCGATTATGATCATCCTCGGCGTTTTTCTTATATCATATTTTCCCAACTGGTAATCGCCAAACACTTCCTGCACCTGCATTTCCTGGTATGCCAGCATTTCTGTGAAATCACCAAAAGAAAACTTGGCCACCTGTTCAGTGTATTCTGCAGGTTTTTGAAGCAGTGGATCGGTGACAGTGATCTTTTTATAGAAATGACTATCGTCGTGCCAGCGCTGAATAGTATAATGAGTGCTGCCGACCTGTTTTTCTTCATGAGGTATC
>DASVNY010000110.1:0-1592 GCA_036383615.1 Chitinophagaceae bacterium | reverse complement strand
CATTTCCCTCTCATTTTTTAACCCGTTTGCCGACAGGCAGACTCAAAACTTAAAAAAATGAAGAGGATTGCCATTCCTATCATTTCAATCATCCTGTGTCAAAACATGACCGCACAGGAAAAACAAGTTGTCAACGACAGTTTTTATGCCTTATCGCCCGTGGAAGTAAAAGCCATTCGCGCCGGCGAAAATGCCCCTTTCACCAAAACAAATCTGGGCAAGAAAGAGATCGCCAAATTCAATCTCGGACAGGACATTCCTTTTTTATTGAATCAAACGCCTTCCGTAGTGATCAATTCAGATGCCGGCAATGGTATTGGTTACACAGGCATCCGCATCAGGGGAACAGATGCCACGAGAATCAATATGACCATTAACGGCATTCCTTATAATGATGCCGAGTCGCAGGGATTGTTTTTTGTAAACCTTCCTGACTTTGCTTCTTCCGTTAATAGCATCCAGGTGCAAAGAGGTGTTGGCACATCAAGCAATGGCGCCGGCGCTTTTGGCGCTACCATGAACTTCAGCACTAATGAAGTGAATAAAACAGCTTATGCAGAGATCAACAACAGTTATGGTTCATTCAACACCTGGAAAAACACAGTGAAGGCAGGAAGCGGTTTATTAAATGATCGTTTTACGGTTGATCTGCGTTTATCCAATATCACAAGTGATGGTTTTATTGACCGGGCGAGCACCGATCTCAAATCATTTTATTTTTCTACTGCCTTCTTAGGGAAGAACAATTCTCTTCGTTTTAATATCATTTCAGGTAAAGAAAAAACTTACCAGGCCTGGAACGGCATCAGTGAAGCCGATTTGCTTGCCGGCAACAGGACAGTAAATTATGCAGGCACAGAAAAACCCGGTGATCCTTATGATAATGAGGTTGACAATTATAAACAGGATCATTATCAATTATTCTTTCAGCAACTGATCAATCCAAGACTCAGTTTTAATACGGCCTTTTTTCTCACGAAAGGAAAAGGATACTATGAACAGTACAAAGCCGATGAAGAATATGCAAAATATGGTTTACCGAATACAGGTAATTCCGATTTTGTAAGACAACTATGGCTCGACAATGATTTTTACGGGAACATTTTTTCATTACAGCATAAAACCGATAAGGCCCAAACCACTTTAGGTGGTGCCGTTACTGTTTATAAAGGAAATCATATCGGTAAAATAATCTGGGCTAGCAATGGCATGCCCACTCCCACTCACCGCTGGTATGATCATAATGCGACAAAAAAGGATCTTAATGTCTATCTAAAGGAACAATACCAGTTAAATGATCGCTGGAGTTTGTTTGGTGATGTTCAATACCGTCATGTTAGCTATGATATTGATGGTTTCAGAGATAACCCATCAGTTGTAGTAAACAATGATTTTAATTTCTTCAACCCTAAAGCCGGGGTCAGCTATAACAGGAACGGGTGGAAAGGATACTTTTCTTACGGCATGGCCAATAAAGAACCTAACCGAGATGATTTTGAAGCAGGTGCCACCCAACAACCAAAGCCTGAAAAGCTCCATGACTTTGAAGCAAGTATTGAAAGATCAAATTCATCCTGCAACTGGTCGGCCAC
>DASVNY010000109.1:0-2721 GCA_036383615.1 Chitinophagaceae bacterium | reverse complement strand
AACTGTTTGGGCGACTTCGTCATAAAATTTTGCCGCCGCTGCAGGATGAGAATGATTTTCTTTTCGTGGTCAGTCGTGTTTTTAATAAAAAAAGCGATTACGAATGGGTAGAAGCTATCTCACGTTCAACCTGGATCGTTTTTTTTGAAACACTTGGATTATCATTTAGTGGAAAAGAGAAGGGGCTGCAGTCGCAAATGATAGAGTCGCTGAAAATACTTTCTTTCCAGGTTGCGCAGTTGGGACTCGAAGGAGAAGTGACCAGGTATATTCCTCAAAAGATCAAAAGGAATAACCCCTTTGTTCAGCAAAACTATCTTGTCCATGCGTTGGAAGAGTTGCTCTTAAAAAATGAAGCAATTGGACCAGTCCAGCATCAGTCTGCTATTACGAAAGCAAAGCTGGATGATTGTATCAGTGCCATTGAGCATATTCGTCATCAGCAATCAGAGAAAGGAGCGAGCCTGAATCAAACCTATATCCTGCTTATACTTAGTAACCGGATTGAGCGTTTGCAATTACTAACAGATGCGCTCGATACAGATAAGCATTTTGATACAGGTCGTTTTGTTGATTATTTCCGCATACTGATCCGTAATGAGAACAGGAAGAACAGCATCTTCGAATTCCTTTCGCAAGGGGCCGGCTATCTTGCTTACCAGATCGCGGAGCATAAGGGAAGCAAAGGCGACACTTATATCACCACAACGAGATGGGAATACAATAAAATGATCTTAAGCGCCATGGGTGGAGGGTTTATCATTTCTTTTATTGCCATCTTCAAAAACCTCCTTGGTAAATTACAAGTGGCTCCCTTCTGGCATGGCTTTCTTTACAGCGTCAATTATAGTATAGGTTTTATTGCTATTGAGCAATCGAAATCAACATTGGCAACCAAGCAACCTGCTTTTACCGCCAGCGCTGTGGCCAGTTCATTGGATGCTAAAAAAACTTCGGGAAAACCAAACCTGTTAAATCTTGCTATAACGGTAGCAAAAGTATCACGGAGCCAGGTAGCCTCTTTCTTTGGTAACCTTATCATCGTATTTCCGGGAACTTTTTTATTGGCATGGGGTTATGATGCGTTGTATGGCGCAAAGATCGCAGAAGGTGAAGCGGCCATGCAATTATTGCGTGATCAGCATCCCTGGGAAAGTTTATCCCTGTTATACGCCTGCAACACGGGTTTCTTTTTATTTCTCAGTGGTATCATAGCGGGATATGTACAAAACAAGATACAATACGGCCGCATCGGCGATCGCCTGAAAATGCATCCGGCTCTGCAACATTCTATATCGGAAAAAAGAAGAAACAGGTTATCCCGCTTTATTGAAAGAAATGCAGGCGCAATTGCCGGTAATATTGCTTTAGGTTTTTTCCTGGGTATGGCGGGTTTTTTAGGAAAAATATTCGGTGTTCCTTTTGATATCCGGCATATCACTATCGCGGCAGGAAACACGGGTATTGGCATTTACGGGTTAGGCATCGAAAACATCGAACCATATTTTTTACTCACTGTATTTATGGGAGTGTTAGCGATCGGGCTGATCAACTTTCTTGTGAGTTTTTCATTTGCCTTCTTTGTAGCGGTAAAGTCAAGGGGTATTCATTTGAAAGAATACCCCGAGTTTCTTGGTATTCTCTGGAAATACTTCCGGCATCATCCCAGGGAATTTATTTTACCTCGCAAAAAAACGATACAGGAAGAAGCTGTTTAGATCTTCCTGAACTTGAACTTCTGTCCGCCGATGGAGGCTTCATACATCAATCCACCTTTCACTTTTGAAAAGATCATCACGCCATCTTTATATTTTACATTGGCGGCCGCGCCAGCAGTGGCGGCAACAGCAGAAGCCTGTGCAGCAAACTCCAGTTTATTTTGCCTGAACCTGTCCAATGCTTCTTTGGTTTCAAAAAATATTACTTCCCGGTAAGCCTGTCCACCCCATTGAAAACCTACCGACACTTGTGTCATTTTTGCCATCCCTATTAATGTTCCGTTCTGAAAAACAGCACCGTTACCTGCGGCACCACCAATACCAATAGCTCCCTTACCTACGTTCGGAAAAATGACATAGCCGTAAGAATTATTAAACAGGTTCTGCATCAATCCATCTGTACTGATAAATTCTGCTTTTGCCGCTTTCGCATCGGCAACGATCTTTTGGTCCTTTGTACTTGTTTGTGCGATACTGCTGAGGGTAATACTTAATCCTAACAGCAATGCGAAATAATTTTTGACTTGCATATATTACGATTTAAAGTTTCAAAAGGTTTAAGCCGTTTCAAAGTTTAGCGTGCCCAACTTCTACACTCATCTGTTCATCTGTTCGATAAATTCATGCCAAAATCCATGGTTATTGGACAAAATGCCAGCACACACCGGCCAGGTCGATGATATTCACTTCCTTGCCATAGGGCTGTTCTGAAACTTCACCGATACGGATTCCAAATTTTTGTGGTAATTGTTTACTCAATACTTCCTGGCGAAAAGCAACTGCATCGGGAATGTTTACGGTGAGCATAAAGTTCTCAGCAAATTCCTTGTTGTTATATCGCTGCAGGATAAAGCGACAATTATCTTTTTCAAAACCGATATAATCTCCGGCATCCCATTTCGCAGTAAAGCCTAATTCCTGGAAAAACTGTTTTGAGCCTTCAAAATTGCTGCCGGAGGGAACAAATGGTTGCAGGGAAAGAAACTGCATATGATCATGTTTT
>DASVNY010000108.1:0-4620 GCA_036383615.1 Chitinophagaceae bacterium | reverse complement strand
CGGAAAGACAATGCACCGGTTTGCAATAATGGATACAATACCGCGACTTTTTAATGATCTCGTAATTGACCAATCAGGCTCGCTTTTTATAACAGATACTTATCACAGTTCTGTTTATAAATATGACCCGGCTAAAAAAGATCTTGGGGTTTTCTTTCAGGATACTTCAGCATTCAAATGGCCGAACGGGATTGACTTTCTCGATGCAAATAACCTGGCAGTTGCTACCTATGGTAATGGATTGGTGAGAATAAATATTCAGTCAAAAGAAATAAGTGTGCTGCCAGGATATACTGACAAATCATTTGCTTTTGGACTTGATGGGCTTGTTGTGACGGGAGATCATCTATACGGAGTTTATAATGCCGGTAAAGGCGGCTATGCTTCCAACGCCATCATAAAATATACACTGGATAAAAAGAAACAACAGATAGTTTCAGAAGTGGTATTAGATAAAGGTAACCCTGCTTTTGCTGATCCTACAACAGCAGCAGCACTGGCCAACAAACTTTATGTGATCGCTAATAGTCACCTGGATCATTTCAATGCCAATAAGGAAACGGTAAAAGGGATAGAGGATAAATTAACGCCGTTGAAGTTGATTGTTTATTCGCTGTAGTGATTCCGCAATATCATCAAGACCCGGTGAAAATTGAAGATAGCTATCGGAACTACATTTTACATTCTACATTGTCCGAAACCTCATCTCGTTTAATTAAGGATACTTATAACTTCATACCTTTAATCCATTGTAGTCCCGGTTGACGAATCACGAATACCAGCATAGGCAGAGATCATCTTACGTACTTGCATTCCTAACTAAAAGCATTCCCATGATACCAACGACCCATCTAAGTAACCGGCAATTGAAAATCACCTTGTTTTTAACCGCCATCCTCATTTTTGTGGTTGCTGTAATGGCACGGGCACAGTTCAATGAGTCGGCAAAAGCACAACTGGTAAAAGAATGGCAACGGGCAAAAACTTATACGTTGGAATACCTTGATGCTATGCCAAAAGATAAGTATGGGTTCAAGGCTCAAGACAGCATCCGGAATTTCGCCCAACAAATGTTACACCTGGCCGAGGATATTGTCATTATGGTTTCATTGGGAACCGGTAAAGAAAGAATTTGGCGTGGACAAAGTCTTGAAACAAGACTATCCGCCCAATCAGCTGATTCGGTGAGGTATTTTGTAACGGCGGGCTATGACTATGGCATTGATGCCATTCAAAATATGGATGCAACAAAACTGGAAGAAATTGTAACACAGAAGAGATTCTCGGAAACAAGATTTGCATGGCTGTTGAAAGCCTTCGAACATCAAACCCATCATCGTGGGCAGACAACTATTTACATTCGTTTGCTGGGTATCAAACCGCCGCCTGAAAAGTTATTCTAAAGCGATGTGTGCCATTGAAAGTCCTCCAAAACAAAAAACCACCCCGATTAATCAGAGTGGCTTCGTGGTCCCGAGAGTTCGAGATGTGTCTTGTATCTTTTATACCCTGAAGTGAGCAAAAGCCTTGTTGGCTTCAGCCATACGATGGGTATCTTCTTTCTTTTTGAATGCAGCGCCTTCGCCTTTGCTTGCTGCTACGATCTCATTGGCCAGTTTATCAGCCATGCTTCTACCGTTTCTTTCACGGCTATAGCGGATCAGCCATTTGATGCTTAAAGAGATCTTCCTGTCAGGACGAACCTCGGCAGGGATCTGAAAAGTAGCACCACCGATACGACGGCTGCGAACCTCTACAGATGGTGTTACATTAGCCAATGCTCTTTTCCAAACCTCGTAACCATCTTCGCTGGTTTGCTTGGCTACCTTATTCAGGGCATCATAAAAAATAGTGAAGGCTCCGCTCTTCTTTCCTTCCCACATCAGGTTGTTGACAAAACGGGTAACCAGTTTGTCATTGAATTTTGGGTCCGGTGCTAAAGGGAGTTTCTTTGCTTGTGCTTTCCGCATGAATCTTAATTTTTAAAGTAACTGCTGTAGCTGAATTTCTTCAAGTATTAAAACTTTACTCAGTACAAATTATGATTGAAATTATTTCTTCGCTTTCTCTTTCTTCGTTCCGTATTTAGAACGGCTCTGCTTCCTGTCTTTTACACCGGCAGTATCCAGTGAACCACGAACAATGTGGTAACGTACACCCGGAAGATCTTTCACACGACCACCGCGGATCAAAACGATAGAGTGCTCCTGGAGGTTGTGACCTTCACCAGGGATATAAGCGATCACCTCTACTTTATTGGTCAAACGAACTTTGGCAACTTTTCTCAGCGCTGAGTTTGGCTTTTTAGGCGTGGTTGTATATACACGAGTACATACGCCACGACGTTGCGGGCACTGATCCAAAGCCCTTGATTTGCTCTTGGCCCTGATAATTTCTCTTCCTTTTCTTACTAATTGTTGAATAGTAGGCATTACGAACCTTTTGTTTTTGGGAGGGCAAAGGTAACGGCGGCAAGGTGAATAACCAAAAAATGAAGGCTGATTTTTCCTGTCTTTGAATGATTTGGGGATAAAACAGACACTGTCTCAAAAGATTAGTGTAAAAGAATATCTCGTAAAGGCGCAACGTCGCGAAGAAAGTATAGCTACATCGTAGCGGCTTTGCATCGTTGCGAGAGGATAAACATAGAAGTCAACTCTCTGTCAATATTGCTTAAACTACTAAAAATCAACGGTTAGACCTTCCACATCCAGTTATATTTATCCTCTCTGCGTCCTTCCCGTATATCTGTCAGCCATTTTTTAACGGTCGGAGCCGTTTTCCATTTGTCAACATCAAACTCCATCACAAAGTCTTTATACCTCAGTTCCTTTATCAGCGAAATGGTAGCGGCTGTGCCTGTTCCGAACACCTCGTAAAGTAATCCGGCCTTATAGGCTTCGATGATATCATCGATACTCAATGCCTTTTCCTCTACGGTAAAGCCCATTTCTTTCAATAAGGCAATAGTGCTTTGACGGGTTACGCCATCGAGGATGGTTCCATGCTCCAGGTCAGGGGTAACAGCAGTGTTGCCAATGATAAAGAACACGTTCATCGTACCGCATTCCTGCACATATTTATGTTCAAACGCATCGGTCCACAGCACCTGGTCATATCCTTTTTTCTTTGCTTCTGCCGTGGCCAGCATGGCTGCTCCATAGTTACCGGCGGCTTTTGCATAACCTACTCCACCCGGAACGGCACGAACATAATGTTCCTCTACATAAATACGCATGGGCGCACTATAATATGGGCCTGTAGGGCTGAGAATGATCATGAATTTATAGCTATCAGAAGGCTTTACTCCCAATACTTCATCGGCAGAGAACATAAAAGGCCTGATATACAAAGAATGATCTTCTTTTGAAGGTATCCAGTTACTGTCCAATGCGATCAATTGACGCATGCCTTCCATAAAAAGTTCTTCCGGAACAGTTGGCATCTGCATTCTTTCAGCAGAAATATTGAAACGTCTATAGTTATCCTGCGGACGAAAGATATAAGGATTGCCTTCCCTGTCTTTATAGGCTTTAACACCTTCAAATATCGCCTGGCCATAATGAATAGCGGCTACCGAAGGATTTAGCAGCAATGGTTGATAAGGTTTGATCTCGATATTCTTCCATTCACCATTTTCATAATCCGCTTCCAGCATATGATCGGTAAAAAACCTGCCAAATGGCAGATTGTCAAGACTCATATCCTGTAATTTGCTTCTTTCTGCTTTTGTTACTGAAATGTCCATAGCTGCGATCATAATAGTTTACTTTTGACGGCCCAAAGAAACGAAAAAAAGCTAACACCTATTTGTGTAATTACTGACAAATTATGAGCCTGAATGACATAAGCTTACCTGCATCTGTTGTGAGTGATCTGTATAGTTCATCATTGGTGCAAACAGGAGAAATTGCTGCAAAGCAGGAAGCACCCGTTGCAATTAAAGAACCTGTTGTTGTTCCTGGTTCAAAAAAAGGATTAAAATGGCTGGGAGATAACGAAAAGAATATTCTCATTGTAGTGAATTCATCAGAGTCAGTTTATTTACCGGATAATGAATTGCAATTCTTGACCAATATGCTTACGGCATGTAAACTTAGTCTTGCTGATGTAGCTATTGTAAATATCAATCAGCAAACTGTATCATATAAAGAATTATTACAGGAATTGAAGAGCCGTATTGCTTTATTATTCGATATAGAACCTGCCGGCTTCGGATTGCCCATGAGCTTTCCGCATTTCCAGATCCAGCCTTTTGCCGGCTGCTCCTTTTTATATTCCCCTTCTTTAAATGAACTTGAAAATGATAAAGTGATGAAAAGTAAATTATGGGTTTCTTTGCGTCGCTTATTTAATATCTGACCAGGCGTTGACAGTTGACAGTTGGCAGTTGGCAGTTGGCGGTTGGCGGTTGGCAATGGCCACAAACAATAAACCATAAACTATAAACCCCAATCTCCTATCAATCATCTATGAAACTGATATTTGCTACCAATAACCAACATAAGGTTGACGAGATTCGATCAATCATCAGTGATGAATTTGAATTGCTCACGCTAAAAGAAGCCGGGATCGATATTGATATTCCCGAACCTCACGATACACTCGAAGCAAACGCAA
>DASVNY010000107.1:0-3814 GCA_036383615.1 Chitinophagaceae bacterium | reverse complement strand
TGCCACGGGGGTATGGTGCGATGATCGCAAAAGTCAGCAAAAAGATTCAAGCCCCCATTCAAATTTCACATTCGACGAATGTTTGTGCTCCATTTACTTTTTTATGACAAACATTTTTTAGACCTGCAAAAAAACACTTATAATTCCGCTGAAACGCAGGCTGGTAGCGGATCAAAAAAAAGTTAAACCACTTGGCTTTTTATTATCGTCGTGGCTTATTTTTGCAGCCGGTTAGAGCTATTTATCCACATTTTTCAGATCAATTGCGTCTATGATTCCTTGTAAACCAATCGGCCGGAGACTAACAATCCTACTTCTATCTTTTTTTGTTTTTTCTGTTGTTAATAATATTTCGGCACAGGATGTTGCAGCGGGCAAGACCCTCTTTATGGGCAAATGCGCCAGTTGCCATAACGTTTTAAAAGCAACCACAGGACCTGCCTTAGCGGGGTTGGAAGGAAGACATAAATGGTCCGATCATAACGAAATATTGAAATGGATACATAATCCTGCTGCTTATATGGCGAGCGATCCATATACACAGGGTTTGAAATCACAGTTCGGATCAATGATGACACCATTTCCCGACATTACTCTTAAAGATGTAGATGATATTGTTGCATACATTAATGACGCAGCAAAACCACCACCACCGCCACCACCTGGCGCAGCAGCACAATCCTCTAACCAAAACGCCGTCATCTTCGGTGTTATCTCTCTTATCCTCGCTATCATCGCCCTGATATTAATGCAGGTTAACAGCAACCTGAAAAAAATGTCGGATGATGCAGAAGGTATCGTTCGCCCTGAACCTGTTCCATTCTACCGCAACAAAGTTTATATCGCTATGCTGGCGATCCTCTTCTTTGTTGTTGGCGGTTATTATGTTACCAAAGGAGCAATCGGGCTGCAACGTCAAAAGAACTATCAACCTGAACAACCTATTTATTATTCGCATAAAGTACATGCCGGCATCAACCAGATCAACTGCTTATACTGTCATGGCGCCGCTATGGAAGGCAAACATGCCGCTATTCCTTCTGTGAATGTTTGTATGAACTGCCACAAATCAATTACTTCTTACGAAAAAGGACCGAAGTTGTATAATGAGGATGGCCACGAGATCAATGGTTCTGCCGAGATCCAGAAATTATACGACTATGCGGGCTTTGATCCAAAAAATCCCAATGCATGGGATCCTAACAAAGCAAAACCTATCTCCTGGATAAAAATTCACAACCTGCCTGACCACGTTTATTTCAATCACTCACAACACGTAAAAGCAGGTAATGTGCAGTGCCAAACCTGTCATGGTGAGATCACCGCGATGGATGAAGTGAAACAAGTGTCTGAATTGAGCATGGGCTGGTGTATTAACTGTCACAGGCAGACCAAAGTGAACTTTAATTACGACAGCACTAAAGGCAATAAGTTCTATAGCATTTACGAAAAATTCCATAACGATATCAAGTCTGGTAAAATGGATAGCGTGACAGTAGAACATATCGGTGGTCTTGAGTGCCAAAAATGTCACTATTAATGTGCTTATTTGAAGATGCGCGGATGTGCAAATGGGACATTTTCAAATTTCGGATTGATTAATTTTCAAATTGATTATAAATGAGCCAAAAAAAGTACTGGCAGAGTTTCGGAGAGGTGAATGACAGCGAGAACTTTCAGAAAAAGCAGCAGGACGAGTTCAAAGAAGAGCTGCCTTTTGAAGGTTTTGATGATAAAGGATTGATAGATGCCAAAGCTCCCCGCAGGGATTTCTTAAAGTATTTGGGTTTCAGTACCGCTGCTGCAACATTGGCTGCAAGCTGTAAGATCCCGGTTAAGAAAGCGATCCCTTACGCTAATAAACCTGCTGACCTGGTTCCCGGTGTAGCGAAATATTATGCTACTACTTATGTGCAGGATGGTGATGTGATACCGGTTGTAGCAAAAGTGAGAGATGGCCGCCCGATCAAAATAGAAGGTAACGAATCTGCTTTCACAAAAGGTGGAACCACGGCAAGAGCACAGGCTTCTGTACTTGATCTGTATGATACCCATCGTCTCCGTCATCCGCAACGCAAAGCAGCCGATAAATTTGAAGAGACCACTTACGAATTCATTGATAAAACAATTGGGGAAGCATTAAAAAATGCCGGCAATGTTGTGTTGCTGACCAGCACGATCACTTCTCCTTCTACAAAAGATATTATTGCCAAATTCCCTAACCTGCGCCATGTGCAGGTAGATGCTGATTCATTCAGCGGTATGTTGCTGGCGAATGAAGCCAGTGGTTTTGGCAGAAAATTGCCTTCTTACAATTTCGGAGCAGCCAAAGTGATCGTAAGTCTTGGCGCTGATTTTCTCGGAACATGGCTCAGCCCGGTTGAGTTTGCCAAAGGATATTCTGCAGGTCGCAAGATTGATGAGAAGAATCCAACCATGAGCAAACACTACCAGTTTGAAGGACATCTTAGCCAGACCGGTGCTAATGCTGATGAAAGATTCACGCATCGCCCTTCTGAAACAGGCGCCGTTGCATTGGCATTATTAGCTGCATTGGATGGTTCTGCTGCTCCGGCAATCGCTGACGCGAAGCTGAAAGCAGGTATCGCTAAAGTGGCGGCTGATCTGAAAGCACACAGTGGTGAAAGCCTGGTAGTATGTGGCAGCAATGATAAAAATATCCAGGTCATCGTTAATGCGATCAATAATGCGATCGGTGCCAATGGCAAAACGATCGACTGGAGCACAGCGGTAAACTATCGCCAGGGTATTGATAAAGATCTCGCTGATCTTATTGCGCAAATGGAAGGCGGACAGGTTGGTGCATTGCTGATCTATGGCGCTAACCCTGCTTACAACTATCACGATGCGAAAAAGTTCACTGACGCATTAAAGAAAGTAAAGCTGACTGTTTCTTTCAATGAAAGAATGGATGAAACAACAGCGCTTTGCGGATATAGTGTTCCAACAAATCATTACCTCGAAAGCTGGGGTGATGCTGAACCAAAAGCAGGTTATACCAGCTTTATTCAGCCAACGATCTATCCTTTATTCAAAACCCGCCCTTATCAAACTTCATTATTGAGATGGAGCGGTAACAATACAGATTACGAAGTTTATTTCAAATCATTCTGGAACGGCAAGCTGGGTTCTGAAGGAGCTTTCAATACTGCTTTGCAAAAGGGTGTGATCGAGCCAACTGAAGTAGCTGCTGCTGCTGGTGGATATGCAGGTGGTGGAATTGCTGAAGCAACCGCTGCTATCAACAACAGCAAGAAAGTTTCAGGTGATGAGATAGTGTTGTATCAAAAAGTTTCTATCGGTCATGGCAGCGGCGCTACCAACCCCTGGTTACAGGAATTGCCTGATGGAATTTCCAAAGCCACATGGGACAACTATGCATTGATCAGCATGACCAAAGCAAAAGACTTGCTTGACCTCAACCTGATCAATGGTTCAGAAAAGGAAAGCAATAATTACGAATACTATCCGAAAAAACCGGTTATCAAGATCGCTGTTGCCGGTAAAGGAGAAATTGAATTGCCGGTGCTGGTGATACCGGGCATGAATACAAACACCATTGCGATAGCTGTTGGTTATGGAAGAGCCGAAAGCCTTGGAAAAACAGCATCCGGTGTTGGTCAGAACGTGTATGGCCTTGCTTCATTCAACGGTGAAACTATTACCTGGAACAACACTGCTGAATTATCAGATGCGAAGCGTACGCATAAGATCGCACAATCACAGATACATAATTCATACGAGGACAGAGTAGATGTAGTAAGAGAAACAACACTTGGCTCTTTCAAAAAAG
>DASVNY010000106.1:0-3741 GCA_036383615.1 Chitinophagaceae bacterium | reverse complement strand
GATAAGTAAATGGAAGCAAAAACCTGTGCTGGTAAAGCCAATGCCGGATGACTATCGCCAGTTGCTGAATGAACATGTGATCTTTTATAAAAAACTTGAAAAGGAGCAGCAGGATGCTTTTGAACAACGTGTACAGTCATTTCTTGCGCAGGTGCGTATTACTGGTATTAAAACGAATGTTGAAGACCTTGATCGTGTGCTTATCGCGTCAAGCGCTATCATCCCGATCTTTGGTTTTCCGGGCTGGGAGTATATTAACCTCAACGAAGTATTGCTCTATCCTGATTCTTTTGGCGATGAATTTGAGCAGGAAGGACAGCATCGAAACACGCTGGGAATGGTGGGCACGGGTGCACTCAATAATGTGATGATCCTTTCACAGCATGAACTGAGACAAGCATTTATTGATAAAAATGGAAAAACGAATGTGGCGATACATGAGTTCACTCATCTTGTTGATAAAACTGATGGAAGCATCGATGGCGTTCCCGGGTTTTTCCTCGATCAGCAATATGTGTTGCCATGGCTCGACTTAATGCATAAGAATATTAAAGCGATCATGGCCGACAAATCGGATATCAACCCTTATGGGGCAACAAGCGAAGCAGAATTTTTCGCCGTTGTATCAGAATATTTTTTTGAGCGACCCGACCTCTTACGAAATAAACATCCTGATTTGTACGAACTACTAACGAAAATTTTCCGTCAGCAGCTTTAACCGCATATTGTTCCTACGGGACAGTTACAGCAGTCCTGCATTGTTATAGCTGTTGTTTAATCGGTTAATAGTTTATGAGTTCAAACTATGGGTAACGAACAGTGTGAAGCCACATCGCGTTCCATAGGAACGCGATGTGGCTGAAATGATGTTTCTCCTTTAACAGCCTCTTTACAATTAATTGCAGACAGCTTCGTTTTACAAAAGACCATTCTTCAACCAGGGTATAATTCTAATTTATTTATTGTAAACCACTATCTATGGCTGCTGAAAGCAACAGTCAGTCATCGGAATTGTATAGCTATGATTCCTTTGGCGGCAAACAACAATCTTCTCAATCCAATTTTTTATGGTGGTGTGCCGGTGCACATCAGTCTTTATTAAAGCAATTTCCTTCTGAGAACAGTAAATACAGCGGGCTGGGAGGAGTGATCCTCGCCACTTTTGTGCTGGCCTCGCTGGCAGGCGGCTATGCCATGTACACCGTATTTGAAAACGTTTTACTGGCATTTGTCTTTGCGATCATTTGGGGGCTTATCATTTTCAACTTCGACCGTTTTCTTGTTTCTACCATGCGTAAATATGGAGTTAGTAAAAAGAAACAGTTATGGATGGTAGTGCCAAGGATATTACTGGCGCTGTTGATCGGCTTAACGATCGCCCGCCCGCTCGAGATGAAAATTTTTGATAAAGAGATCAACACAAAGATGACAGAGAACCTTCATAAAAAAGTTCAGCTGAATGATAGTTTGCTGCAAATAGAAAATAAAGCGCTGCTGCAGCAAACCACTGATGAAAGAAACAGGCTTACAACAAGAAAACAGGCTATAGAAGATAGTTTACAACAATTGCGACGGTCCTATATCATGGAAGCGGATGGCACCGGAGGTTCGGGCCAACGTGGGATAGAAAAATTAACCCGTTTAAAACAGGATGCTTATAACCAGGCATTGGCTCAATATGCACCTGAATTGAGTTTGCTTGTAACGGGTATCCATGAACAGGATAGTATTCTCGCCAACGCAAAAGCGGCAATGGAAATAAAGCGAAAAGAGTTTGAAAAAGAAGCCGCGGCCAACATGGGATTTTTAGAAAGGAATAAAGCGCTGTCCGATCTATCCGGGGAAGAAAGCAGCGTGTGGTGGGCCTGTACATTAATATCACTACTCATTATACTGATCGAAACAGGACCCATCATTGCCAAACTTATCATGCCTGTTGGTCCATACGATATCGCATTGGCAAAAGAAGAGTTGATACAAATGGCAGCTTCGGAAAATGAAATGAGAAGAGATAAAGAAGTTTCATACGAAAAACTCAGGACCTTTTACACTAAACAAAAAGAAATGAGTGATATGCTGGTTAACAAGCTTTCGAGTTTACAGGAAAAGCATATCAACGAAGAGTTGGATAAATGGGAGAGAGGTGAATGGAGCGCTAAAGATCACCGCGCATCGATGGATGAAGTGATGCGGAAGATCAAGGAGCAGTACAATTTGCATGATAAAAACCTGATGTAACTAATTTTTATAGGACAGGACAGTTTATAATGGGGCAAGAAAAAAATTTTGCCCCTTTGGTAGATTTACGATTGCGAGTACGTAATTTCTGTATTACGTTTGTCGGGTCATTACGGCGTATGACTGTTGAAAATGCACCGTAATTAATCCGAAATCTCAACCCTAATTGAAGACAAATGAATCGTAATTCTACCCTTATAGGCTTGTTTTGCCTTCTTTCCATTCTGCAAAGCAACACTTCATCAGCAATCAATTACGTGGATAATGGCAGTTCCACTAACTATGCCCTGAATACAGGAGATAGCCTGCACATAGCCAGTGGTACTTATACTGGTACAATTACCAGCTTTTCGACCGGCGCCAAGATCAGTGTGGCTTTTGCGGCTATTTTTCAGCCGGCTGCAATAAGCTTTCCAAACGTAAGAGGAACCATCTATGTATATGGGACATTCAGGATGTCAGCTGACTTTAGAACGAATACAGGATTCAGGATATACAATTATGGTGTTGTATCAATAAATGGGAATACGATAATGAGTGGTTCAACCCAGTTGTGGATGAATAGTTATGGTGCGTTGATGAACTTAAATGGTGATATCTCACTCACGAATGATAACAGCATAGTGAACCAGGGCACGATCAATTTCGGGGCTAATCTTACGATGACGGGCACTACTTCGATCATTAACAAGCTTAACATCAATGTTGCCGGTAACTATCAAAATAATGGCGCCGTATTGACCAATCAGGGAAAATTTTATGTGAATGGGGCTATCAACTTTAACAGTGGCCTCGTCTATAATCATTGCCGGATGATCGCTGAAAGTGGGATCTATAATACATCAGGACAGTTATTTAATTATGGATTCTTGTGGTCAAAATCCTCTCCCGGCACCGGTGCATTGGTAAATAGCGGAACGATCACCAATGGCCCCGGTTCGGTGATCCTTGCGATCAGTTTAAATAACACCGGAACGATCAATGGTGGTGGATATATGCACTTCACAGGAGTTACTACCACCACTAACTCTGGTACAACCGGTGCGGCTGGTATAACTGCTGATACAATAAGAATGTTTGATGCAAGCCGCAGCAACGTCCTTACTATTTACGACAATCAAACAGGTACTGTTTATCCCAATGTTAAGTTCCAGGCATTTTCAGGACTGGATTCGAACAAAGCTTATTTCGGCGGATGTTCAATGGAGATGGTATCACAGATCCCATTGGCAGTGAACTGGAATCATTTCTTTGTTACACTGAATGACAAAACTCCATCATTGGACTGGTCAGCAAAAGCAGATGAAGGAACAAGATTTGAAATTCAGCGTAGCTATGACGGCAAGAATTTTCAAACCATTGACCTGGTAATAGCTAATAATGCTACGGGTTATAAATACAATGACCTTAATGTAAATACAAAATCGGCCATTGTTTATTACAGGATATTAGCAGTTGAAACTACCGGCACACAAAAATTTTCTGAAACAAGAACTGTACGAT
>DASVNY010000105.1:0-1536 GCA_036383615.1 Chitinophagaceae bacterium | reverse complement strand
CGCATAGGAAGCAATATTAAAAGGAACTCCCAGAAAAACATCTGCACTCCTTTGATAGAGTTGGCAAGAAAGCGACCCTCTCTTACTCCCCCCCTGGGGGGGCGGGGGGGCCACATAGAACTGGAACATCGTGTGACAGGGCATCAAGGCCATTTCCGGCAAATCGGCCACATTCCATGCATTGACAATGAGGCGGCGGCTATCGGGGTTCTTTTTTATCTGTGCGATCAGTTCAGTTATCTGATCCACCACTTTTCCGTCCTTTCCTTCCCAGCTTCTCCATTGTTTTCCATACACAGGACCTAACTCGCCATTCTCATCGGCCCATTCATTCCAGATGCTCACATTATTCTCTTTCAGGTAAGCAATATTGGTCTCTCCTTTCAGGAACCAAAGCAGTTCATAAACAATACTCTTGAGGTGAACTTTTTTGGTGGTAACCAGCGGAAATCCTTTTTGCAGGTCAAACCGCATTTGATAGCCAAATACACTTTTAGTGCCGGTGCCGGTACGGTCGGTTTTTTCAGTGCCGGTATCGAGGATATGTTTCAGCAGGTGAAGATACTGTTGCATGGGTGCAAGTTACTTGGAATTTGGAATTTGTATTTTGGAATTTGGCTGTTGTGGGGAAGCTGTGGATTGAGGATAAGCAAGACCCGGGCTGACTTTTATCAGTAAGCTTTACCTTAACCGTCGATAAACTTGTGTCATGAAAGATTCAAGAAGGTTTTATAAAGAGCTGGCCAATCTTTTTTATGCCATTGCCGCTGCCGACAGCAACATCCGCAAAGAGGAAAAAGAAAAGCTGCAGGATGATATCCGCTTTGCCTGGAAACATTATGACACTGACACCGACCGTTTTGGTTCCGACAGGGCCTGGTTAATTGAATTTGAATTTGAAACGCTGGAAGAGAATATAGCCGGTGCAGCCGAAGCCTGGGAAATGTTTGAAGCTTATTTTAATGAAACCGAGAAGGGCATCGACCATCATACGCGTGTGCGGATCTTCAACAGCGCCCGCCATATTGCAGAAGCCGTGAGAAAGATCAATGAAGAGGAGCTGGAATACATGGTGAAGCTGAAAAAGTTGCTTGGGGTTTAAGTATAAATTTCCCTGTTTGCATTTTTCCTTTCGCTTCCTGCAATTATCCGTGTATAAACGTTTATAGTCGTTTATGACCGGGTATTGCCGCTATTCAACAATAAGAGAATGTGAATACCATCTTACTGATTTCCAAAGTTCTGATTTTTTTGTAGGTTCGTATAATAGCAGTAATACAACTGTTGCCTGCAAGCTATAACGACCATATGCAAGACTGCTTCCAAATAAAAACCTCCCAGGAACTCATTGACTATTTAAGGACAAATGAGGGCATAGATGTTTATGACGACTTTGGTTATCAGTTGCAGACAAATTATGGGTTCGTTTATAACTTAAAAAGCGGACAAGTAATTTTTCTTCCAAATAATTTTCGTGGAGACGGACTTATATTTCAAGATGAAAAATGTTTCAACCAAATTGTTGCGGATGACAGG
>DASVNY010000104.1:0-5106 GCA_036383615.1 Chitinophagaceae bacterium | reverse complement strand
CGATCATTCTTACCCTGTTATGCATAAATCCTGTTTCATTCAGTTCTCTCATCCCTGCATCAACAATAGGATAACCGGTTTGTCCATTGCACCATGCGTCAAATTCCTTTTCATTATTTCTCCAGCGGATCTTATCATATTCCGGTTTAAAAGAGTGCCCCACCACCTGCGGAAAATGCCAGAGTATCATTTGATAAAAATCCCGCCAGATGAGTTCATTAAGAAATGTTTCGCTTTGTGTTCCTGCTTCTCGCACTAATTCTCTTATGCTGATGGTTCCAAACCGCAGATGAACACTCAATCCTGATGTTCCGGCCACAGATGGAATATCTCTTTGCTCTTTATACTGCCGGATGATATCATCTTTCCATTTTTTTGATGGAAATGATAAACCACTTGCTTTAAAACCCATTGATGCAAGCGATGGGATTGCTTTTTCCTTTTGCTGATAAAAGCTGGAAAAATATTTCCTCGCTGGGTAAGATCGCAGGTAAAATTCGTTTACCGTTGCTTTCCATTTTCTTGAATAAGGAGTATAAACAGTATAAGGTTTACCGTCATCTTTTACTACTTCACTCTTTTCAAAGATCACCTGGTCCTTAAAATGATAAAAAGATATGCCTGCCTTTTTTAATAGTTGCTCAACCGCTTTATCTCTTTCTTTAGCATAAGGTTCATAATCATGGTTGGTAAAAACCTTTTCAATTTTATATTCTTTCAGCAGTTGCTCATACACTTCTATCGGGTTTCCATATCGGACATCTAATGTTGAGCCCAGTTTTAGCAGTTGCTTTTGCATTTCCTCCAAAGCAAGATGAATGAATTCAACACGACGATCATTTTTATCCTCGAGCTCATCAAGAATATTATTGTCGAAAATAAAAAGGGGAAGAAGCGGCTTGCCATCTTTCAGCGCATGATACAAGCCCGCATTATCGTGCAGTCGGAGGTCACGCCGGAACCAAAAGATATTTACCGTTGGTTTCATGCAGCCAAGAACAGCTCAGCTAAATTAATGTTTGAATGAACCGGCTATAAATTTCTGTTGTGAGTTGATTGGTGTAAATACGATCCCGGAATTGTTTCACCCACCTGATTCCCCTGATGGCATTGGTCAGAAAAACTTCATCGGCTACTTCCAGTTCATCAACAGCAATACCGGTTTCCTCTACTGTGTAACCACTTTCCCTCATGCTTTGAATAAGATGTCTTCGCATCACCCCGTTTATACAACCTTCTTCAATAGAAGGAGTTTTTATTGTTTGATCTTTTATCACAAACACAGTGGCAATGGTTGAATCGGCTATCCGGTCAAACTGGTTCAGGAGCAGGCAATCATCCAGTTTGTTTTCATTGGCATAGTCAATCGCCATGACGTATGCAATAAAATTATTGGTCTTAAGGGCGGAAAACGCATCGGCACATTTTCTTCCGCCGGGAAAAACATCAATTGTGTAACCGGTCCCGTTCAACTCGTTGAAAGAATTATCAAGTGGCCAGCACTCAATAAGGTATTGCAGCGGCTCATTATCTATCCCCCGATAAACAGATAATCGCACCCGGCCATGATCGATACAGTTATTAACATTACAAAGAGCTAACAGCTGTTGCCTGATCAGTGCAACAGAAAAAGCCGGAGGGATATTGATCTTCAAAACAGCAAGACTCGAAAAAAGCCGCTCCCAGTGATGACTTTCAAGCCGGATCGATCCTTTATACACTTTCATTGTTTCAAACACACCGTCTCCAAAACGGAGAGGACGGTTACCTGCTGTAAACAAAGCTTGCACTGCCGGGAGGGTGTGACCATTAAAACAAATACTACTCATGACCTAAAAATAAATGAAAAAGCCACCGGCTTTCGCCAATGGCTGAATATTATCGCAAAAGATGATCTCAACAATGACTCCTGACTAATATGACTTACTGACTGATATGACTTGCTGACTAATATGCTTCCTCACGCTTGCTGAACCAAACCCGCTTTCACTGCATACATAACCAGGCCGGCCATTGATTTGGTGCCTGTTTTTGTTTTCAGTTTATCACGGATGGCTTCTACCGTACGTGGGCTCAGGTCAACTATATCAGCGATCTCCTTAGTGCTTTTCTCATCACACATCAGTTTCAGGATGGTGATCTCCTTTTCTGTCAGTTGCACTTCAGCCGGAGCTGATGATTCAACCGTGCGTTTTGTACGCAAACCGCTTAATAAAGCTTTATTGGTAAGATCGTTGAAATAAAAATCATTTTCAAACACACCCCTGATGGCTTCATAGATCAGTTCAGATCCTGATTCCTTGGTGAGGTATGAGTTGGCGCCGATCTCCATCATTCTTGATATAACAGAATGATCGTTGTGCATAGACAGCATGATCACTTTCACACCCGGATACAGTTTTTTGATCTCAGGTAAAGTGGCCAGGCCATCCATAATAGGCATAGAAATGTCGAGAAGCACCACATCGGGCTGAATATGACGTAACAGGTTGAGTAACTGCATGCCATTCTCGGCTTCAGCTACCATCTGTATGTCTTTTCTTGCCTGGAGGGAAGTTTTAACGCCGGTGCGGAAGAGAGCGTGGTCATCGGCGATGGCGACCTTAATAACAGTGTTGTCTGGGCTTTTCATTGGATTTAATTATTAGTGAAAAAGTTGGATTTAGTATTAATAACAGAGTGCAAATTGAAAAATTCCTGCAACATATACCATAGTAGAACTACCTGATTTTGCTTTTGCGGAAACTACCGCCGACTCCAATCGCAACTATACGATAGCGATAATGAAATACTACGAACACGTCAGTAAATACCATAGTTTGTAAATAGGGCAGTTATGCTCTTGTTAACATAGCCCTGTGGATATAGTTTTGTGTCAGAAAGTTGATTGAAAAGGCAGGTGAGCCATCCTACTCATCCAATGTCCATAACCGTCCAGAAAAAAGTATTTCCAATACCTTTGAAAAACCACGGCTACTCTTCCAACTCAGTCAACTTTCTCTTTTTATAACCAGGGTCCCGTTTTTACGATCCAGATGCTGGTGAAAACCAAAACGACGCTTTAGTAACCCTGTCCCTATGAAACGCAACTCATTCTAAACTTTTTCTTTTCATAACAGTAACGTTTAACCCCGGTCCTCATAACGCCGGGGTTTGCTTTTTCCACAACTTGCCTAAACGTTTCCTCTTCACATTTCACTTCTTAAAAGTATAATTGAACGAAAACTGGTAGATCGGCATTGAATTCGTTATCTCCGGTTTCTTTATATACTTGTAATGAACAATTTTAATGTTCAGTGTATTATTGATCTCCACTCCCCATGCGAATGAATAACCGTGATAAAATCCATTACTTTTGATATCGGGCATGAACTTCCTTAATTGATCCGGGTTTGTATAGCAACCCATATAGCGTAACCCCAACCACATGATCCCTACATTTTTTGTATTGGCCTTTTCCCATGCGCCGGTTTGAAAATAAAACCCGAATGAGCCAAAGCTGTTGAGAAAATTATGTGGCTTTCCGGGACCGGGATCATCTTCTTCAACTGTTCCCATGCCCGTCAGCATTCTTTCACCAAACTGGTAAAGCAGGCCGGCTTTAGTGAGTTTTTGTTTCTTTTTAAGGAAGGCAACTCCTTCGATAGAAATATTGACGAGGCCGCTTAGCGGGTTGATTAGATTTGTGCCGAGCACATTATTGGGCTGGTATTCGCTATCCTGTTTTTGAAAACTATTTGAAGAAACACCGGAATGAATCGACAGTGGAATGATAAATTTTCCCGGTTCGCCAACATGTAAACGGATGAATCTTGCCGAAGCATTGATCTGCCCGCTATTCAGAATATCTATAAAACCGCTGTTGAAAAAATCCGTTTTAGGTATTTCAACTGTTTTCGCCTTACTATTTTTTAGACTGTCCTTGACCTTTATGACCCCTATGACCGGTATGACCGATTCCTCATGCTCAATAGAATCTTCCTCGTTTTCCTCCTGGGCAAGGAGCGGTCCGCTGTGCAGGCAGAGCAAGATCAGCATTACCCAATATCCTATGCTTAAAGAGGTTTTCACACTGAGTTTTGGTTTACGGTGAACGGGGTCATGCAACAGAACGAAAAAGACGGATATAAATTTGAAAAGAGCCGGGCGGTATCTGTTGTGATTTTTCACAAACCCACCACAAAATTTTCACAAAATAAACGGGCTCCTCCGCCGTTCTTTATTCTATATTACAGATAGCTTAATGGTAGCCAATATATCCAAGTGGCTACATCCGGCCTTGCTCACCACCGGCAAAAACTTTCTATGTATCCTGCTAACAATAATTCTATAAGGATCGCTATCGCTGAGGATCATGCTATGTTCCGGGAGGCATTGTGTCAGCAGTTGAACAGCTGGGATAATTACAGGGTAATATTACAAGCCGGCAATGGTAAAGAGCTAATAGAAGGCCTGGATTCGCTACAATTACCTGCTATCGTTTTGACTGATCTCTGTATGCCGGTTATGAATGGCTATGAAACCATTTATGAAATAAAACGACTTTATCCATCGATCAAAATATTAGTCATTTCTATGTATGGCAGTGAAGAAACCGCGAGGCGGGTAATAAAATCTGGGGCGCATGGTTTTGTAAACAAAATGGATGATATGGGCATGATCCGAACTGCTATGCAGGAGATCATGGAGAACAGGTATTTCTTTAATCACAAAGCTGCGTCGGGTATCATGAAACAAGCCTTACGGAACAGCGCCCTCACATTCCAAAACGATCTCTCCGAAGAAGAATTAAAATTCCTGAAATATATCTGCACTGAAAAAACTTACAAAGCTATTGCCGCTGAAATGGGTATCACCGGCAGGCAGGTTGAATATCTGCGTTATAATTTGTTTGAACGTTTTGAAGTGCAAAGCCGCACGGGACTGGCTGTAATGGTTATTGAAAAGGGATTGGTTGTTTGACTTGTCCCGAAGCGATACAAATTATCTGCTTCGGGAGAGGAGCGTCGGGAGCATTCGGCGCCTGGCGATTTTCGCCGTGGCACTCACTCCTATGCTATAGAATCGGGCTGATAAGAAGCCAATAAGATAAACTCAACAGTATAA
>DASVNY010000103.1:0-4897 GCA_036383615.1 Chitinophagaceae bacterium | reverse complement strand
ACCCGTAATGATCTTTCCTTCCAGTTCGGCCTTCTGCCAGTTCACACCCAATGAATAATTATATTTCTTGCCCTGCTTTCTCATGCGGAAACCCGCAGTTGTGTAGCCATAAATATTTTCAAAATCATTTGTCTGTGCCGCGTTAATAGCATCATATTTTCCGCTGTTCTTATTAAAGTTGTAAGTGATCTTTTCAGAAGTGCTGGTCGTATTGCTTTTGCCTGCACTGAATTCAAGCAGGGTCCTCTTCCATAATGGTTCTGTATAAACCGCCCGGGCCGTATAACCTTTCAGATCGCCTTTGCTTGTGCTGCGCTGATCCAATGTATCTCTTTTGCTAATATTTCCATTTGTGTAGCTGTTGATAATAGACTCAAGACTTCCATCGCCATCGCTTTTATTGAGGTTGCTGTTGAGCGATAAAGAGAAGGTCCTTCCTTTCCGTTGAAATTTCTTACGATAAATAATGTCATTACGGAAAGTGTAGCCTTCATTATTGGATTCGTTATTGCTAAAACCTGCATTCACCATGCTTCCATCCGATCTTTCAGCAGAAAAATCCCTGCGCGAACGATTCTTTGTTTTTTGATAACTGAAAGACGGCGTGATCCGGATAGAGTTCATCGAATCGATCTGGTAAAGCAGGTTCAGGTTCACCCGGTGTGTATTATTCATGTTGTCTGTATTAACAACGGACTTGTCAATATTGGTGAGGCTGCCGGAAGTTGTTTGTCTTAATGTTCGTGTAATTGATTCAGGATTGAAACGATTATAGAAATAATTGCTTTGCAGATCGAGCTTCTCACCTATAAGGTTGTTATAATTCACACCGCCACCAGCCGTCGTATTAATGCCACTGTTACGTCCGCCCATCGCCATTCCATAAGATGCCGCATCATCTGCAGACATACTGATATTGACGCCACCTCCGCTCATGCCCTGCTTCATCTGGTTCAATGCCCCTGTAAAATTGAGGATGTCCATAAAAGAAAACCCTTCTGCATTGGTATTATTGCCCATTCCTATCACCGACATCTGCCTTGCTCCTTTAAAAGAGTTTACGTTAAACCTTCCTTCATATCTTTCTTTATCACCGGCGCCGGCCATTATCTTCCCAAACAATCCTTTCTTTTTATCCTTCTTCAATTTTAGGTTGATCGTCTTTTCATAATTACCATCATCAAACCCTGTTAGCTGCGCCTGGTCACTTTGTTTGTCATATACCTGCACTTTGTCAACAGCATCAGCCGGCAAGTTGCGGGTGGCGATCTTTGGATCATTACCGAAAAATTCTTTCCCATCCACCAACACACGGTTCACTTTTTCTCCCTGTGCTGTAACGGTTCCATCCTTATCTACTTTTACGCCCGGTAGCTTCTTTAATAATTGCTCCACGTTTGCATTGGGTTGCACCCTGAAGGAGCCGGCATTATATTGAACCGTATCGCCAATCAATGTCACCGGCGGAGCATCATTGCCAACTACTACTTCACTTAATACTTTTGCCTTATCGGCCATGGCTACGCTGCCAAAATCTTTTATCTTTTCGGCATCACTGATCGTGAAAACGGTATTGCTGCTATGATAATTAACATGGGTGATGAGCAAACGATACTCACCATTGGCGAGCCCTTTTAACTCAAATCTTCCCGCAGCATCTGTCATGCTGAAGGTCACCAGCGAAGAATCTTTTTTCTCAAGGACAGAGATAGTGGCCATCGCCACCGGTTGTTTGGAGATCGTGTCAAAAGCGACACCTTTAATAGTTCCATTCTTTTGAGCTAATACTGCAGTACTGCATCCGATCAATAAAAGCAGGAGGTAAACCTTTCTCATAACTGTTTTAATTTACAGCTACGAAAATATTCTTACACCAAAACAGAATGGGTTAAAAAGGCTTGCTTTAATGTTAATGAAGGTTAATATATAGAATGCCGCGAGCCATGAGCTATAAGCCACGAGCTATGAGACTTCGAAATTCCTCTGTTCTTCTGTTCATCTGTTGGATATTCAATAGGTCCGTATCTCATCCACATCCCCCTTCTCATGATCTTCTCTTTCCTTTTCATATACCAGCACTTTCACTTTCCATTCAAGCAACTCATACTGCATGGTAAGTTCAACCTTCAATTTCTTTAAAGTAGTAGTGCCGTTATCAACATCAAAAATAACACTGGTGAATTTTCTTTCTTCAGTGGGCGTTTCGTATTTGGCCTTCAAGTGCAGGTATAATCCGCCATCTATTTTGGCTGAAAGATTATTCAACTGGCCATACAATGATTTGAATCTCTTTTTTGCTTCTTCAAAATCGTCTGTTGTCAGCATCACTGCCTGCCAGCTACTGATCTCATATTTGTTAGCTGAACTATACTTAGTGACCGTTGCTTCTTCAGCGCCATTCACTTTAAAATTGCAGGCATAGTCCACTGATTGGGGATTTTGTACAAGAATTTCCCCCTTCAGGTTATTGAATTGGTTGGGATAATCCTGCAATACTTTTTTAATGTCGGGACCAACGCCATTAACGAGAGGAAGTTTTAACTGTGCTGATGATGTAAGTGCTGAAATAGTAATAATAGTAAGAAGGGCAAGTGTTTTTACGGATTTTGTCATTAGTTTTGGATTTAACAGGTAAGTAACGATGCACAATATTAGAAAATCTTAGTTTTATTGCATACTTTTTGCCATCAAATTTTCGTTAACCCTTTCTAAAACGATCCATTATGAAAAACAGGAGCATGAAAAGCAGGCGTATTGTTCACGCCCGTGAAGAAGCAAGAATCTATCAGAACTACTACAAACCTTCTCTCAACGTTTTCTTTTTGCTAAGATCGATCCTTTCCGTTTTTATTTCCGGTTCGTCCCCGGCAGCAAGTTCGTTCGCGAGAAGAAAGTAATAGTCGTCTTACTAACCCCCATAATAATTAATCCCGTTCGCCTATTGACGAACGGGATTTTTATTTCTTTAAGTATCCCGATTAATTGACCCGGATATTTCTTTCGATCATCCTGTTCATCCCCGGAGGCATCATTGGTTGTTGCGGCGTTTTGCCACCCATCTTGTTCAGGTTAAACAAAAGGCTCAGCATAAAGTATCTTTTGAGCACCATACTGCGGGTGTCTTCAATATAGGTCGGTGTTGTGGTACGGTTGATACTTTGGTTTTGATTCAAAATATCATTTACTGAAAACCGGATCTCCCCATTCTTTTTCTTGAATAACTGTTTGCTGATATAAGCATTCAGCAAAGGCACGCTTTGATTGAAGCCTTCTGCACGACCACTGTTCAGGTAATAATCAAAATCGCCGGACAGGATAATATCTCCTTTAAACGTATAAGAGAAATCGAGTGAATAGGTGTGGGTGAAAAAGTCATCATTCGATTGCTTATTCACTGTTTGCTTATAACTCGTAAAAGTGATATTGGCCCTTGCGCCCATATTAAATTTGTCCTTATTAATATTAACACCCGCCCCCTGTGTTATCGAAAAGGTCTTGTTCACATTCTTCAATGTTTGAACAAAACTGATATCTCTCGTAAAGCTCATGTTATTGGTAAGGTTGACGCTGGAGCCTTTCAATTTTGGATTTTTAAATGGCAGACCAAATGTCACAAATGAACTTCCGCGGAAATACCCATCCATGTTCTCGTAACTGGTGATCTGCACAGGAGGCATTGTTGTAACAGAACTCACGATCTTATTTTGCGTAGCCGTAAAACTCAGGTTGGCGGCAATAAACTTAAATGTCAGGATATTGAAGCTGTTATAACCGATATTGAAATTGTGCGTAAACTCAGGTTTCAGGTCGGGGTTGCCTATTGTTTGAAACAAAGTATCACTGGCATCAGGAACATTCTGCAATTGCGTTACACTTGGCTGGTTCGTTCTTCCATTATAAGAGAACCTTAAGTTTTTACCTCTTACCGGGGTGTAATTAAAATTAGCAGTAGGGAAAAAGTTAGTGAATTTCTGGCTTGTAAATTCCTTTCCTGTTGATGCAACATAACTTTCATTTTCCAGTAAAGCTCTTTGCACACCAACACCCAACTGGTAATTGTATTTACTTTCCTGCACCCTGAAATTGGCGCCAACCCTGTGTGCTATAAAATCATTCTTAAAATCATTGGTCAACGACTGGTTGGGAATATCATACTTGCCTGATGAAGCATTATAGTCGAATGTTTCCTTATCAGATGTGTTGCGGTTATGCGTATAAGCATAATTCAATTCCACCAGTTTATTCCGCCCGAGGGGTTCAGTATAGGACCCACTGATAATATTATTATTGGTTTTTGTTTGCTGGTCGTTTTGCTGATCCTGCGCAATTGATCTTACCAGGTTGCCACTCTTATTAAAATAGTCATAGTCGGAATACGTAAAACCATCGCTTTCGCTGTTCCCGATCGTATTGGTCCAGCCCAATGTGAAGGTGCGGCCTATTTTTCCGAATTTATGGCGGAACAAAAGGTTATTGTTCCAGTTCACTCCATCCCGTTTATTACCCCTGTTTGATTGACTCGTAACAGACAAGTATTGATCCGAAGGAGTGGTAGAGAAAGATGATGATGTATCGTGACTAAAATTTTCGGATTGCTGAAATGTAAGCGAAGGAGTATAAAGGATCGAATTCATCGAGTCAATAAAATATTCCATTCGCAGGTTGAAACGATGGTTCTGGTTCTTATTATTCGATAAAGAAAATCTATCCTGTGCAGCCGTTGAATCTTTATATAAATTCTGTCGCAGGTAATCCTGCTCCTGGTTTGCATTGGTATTGGAGTAGAAATAACTTCCTGTCATTTTAAATTTAGTGCCCCACTCATCAGTAAAGTTGAGACCTGCCGAAAGCGATTTAGTGATCCCGGTAGCTCCACTTCCGCCAAAACCGCCAAAAC
>DASVNY010000102.1:0-12526 GCA_036383615.1 Chitinophagaceae bacterium | reverse complement strand
CCCCAGGTCAAGAGTGGCCATATCATTTTGGAGATCGTAAACAAAAGATCGCATGTATTGTTTTTCCCGCTGATGCTCTATGGTGTGTTCCAGTTTATACTCTGCTAAAAAACCGCAAAACACAGCGAGGAACAGCATGAGAAATTCCCAGAAATAATGGGTCCATTTTTTTCTCGCAGTGTGTGAGTGTGCATGTACTTCCATAAAAAGCTATTATAGGTGATAGTCTTTTCGTAAGATCTCCATTAAACGTATTGCCCTTTCCTGTGTCTGTTTCATATATGCCAAATAGTTGAGCAGGACCCCTTTCCTGAAATATGTGAGATTGGAAAATTCAGCCAATAATGCAGGGTCATTGCTGATGAATGAAGCATCATTCTTAATACCTATAACCGGAGACAGCGGGCGGTCTTCCCTGATAAAGTATTTATTGTGAAAAAGACGGGCAAACAGATCGGATCTCTTTGAGGCAAAAAGATCAAGCCGGTTGCTTATAGAATTACAGATAACCACATCCTGCCAATACCTGAGAATTGAATCAGCTGCTATTTTTTTACGGATAAGACGCATAGCGCCGGAATTTTTAAGTTGGGAAGAGGTGCGGTCCTCAAAACCGGCATCCACCACACGTAAGGAGTTTGCACTCAACAGGTATATCCTTTTAATATTGTCCGGGGTCAGCGGATCATTATTGATAACTTCCAATAATGAGTCTATAATATTTTTTTGTTGTTTGCCTAATTCAGACACACGCTGGAGCGTGGCAGTGTCTATATGCAGATCTTGCAGCAGGCTTATCATATATTGTTTTTCCCGATCCTTTTCAATTTTATGCTCCAATTGATACTCTGCTAAAAAACCACAAAACACAGCAAGGAACAGCATTAAAAACTCCCAGAAATAATGTGTCCATTTTTTACGGTGTCCTGAACTTGTTGAAGGATGTGAATGATGGTGTACTTCCATATCTCAATCTTTTATATGATACTGTTTGCGTAAAAGGTTTAACAGTGCTGCATTAATCTCAATATACTTTTGAATGTGCACCTGCCGGGTAGAACTTACAACATTGCCTAAATAGAAATTTAACTGGTTGCTAATAGCTTCCCGGTCCAGCCTTTCAACCTGGTTAATAGAAAAAGGGACAATTTCAGCAGATTTTTCATATTCCTGAATACCTTCAAAAATTGTTTTACCGTTTTTTTTCATTACAGCATCAAAAGCATAATCGTAGTGCTGAATGATGATCGGGTTTATATATCGTAACCTTTGTTCCGTTTCCAGGTCCTGTCGGTCATAAATATTTTTTATAGCCACAGTTAAATCGCCAACCAGTTGCTGCAGGGTTTCATTTTTAAAATACCGCATCGATCCGGAGTTTTTTAACTGGTCTAGCATCATGGTTCTTGGCTCAAATACCGTTGGGGTGCGAAAGCTTACTCCAAATTCAAAGTTGATTGCAAATGCTTTTGAAACATTTGTAAGGCTACTATCCTTAAAAAAATGAGCCAGATAATCCAATGCGGCTTCCTGTTTTATCCTGCTGGTTACTTTTGTTACTGCTGTTACAGAATCATTCCTGAGTTCTGCATAAAAACTTTTTGCCAATTCTTTTGCCCGGTCCCTTTCGATTTTGTGTTCCAGTTGATATTCTGCTAAAAACCCACAAAACACGGCAAGAAACAACATGAGAAACTCCCAGAAATAATGTGTCCATTTTTTACGATGCCCTGAGCTTGTCGGAGGATGTGAATGGTGGTGTACTTCCATAAATATTATTTAATCCTGTTGTATTTTTTCAAAATATCAATTACCATTTTATGCGGCAATGCATAGGATTTATTCCCGTTAATTCCTTCCATCGTTTCAGCTGCTACCATTGCATTGATGATGGCTTCTTCTGTTGCCTGTATGGTTGCTTCAAATAGCGGGTTGATCTCGTCATTAGGCAATACCTCTACTTTCGTAAAACCTTCCCGTTGAAAAGCCATTGGATTAGCGGTAGAGAAAGCAATAAAAATATCGCCCGAGCCATTTGTTCCTTGTCCTCCCACTTGGCCAATTCCCAGTGAAACCCGCTGAACAATTCTTTTTAACTGGTGTGGTAATACGGGAGCATCTGTAGCAACAACAACTATGATAGAACCATCACCTGGCTGATAAGATGGGGGCGCTTTGAATTCATTATTCAGCGTATCTATTAATTCTTTACCAACCGGCACACCCGCAATAACGAGATTTCTTTTTCTGCCAAAATTTGCTTGCACAAACACTCCCAATGTATAGGCGGAGTCTTTTATTTTTATTACTCTTGATGAAGTTCCTGAGCCACCTTTAAATCCCAAACACATCATACCTGTGCCGCCACCCACATTTCCTTCTTTTATCAAACCACTCTTTGCACTATCCAATGCATCATAAGCATTCTGTTCTTTTACATGAAATCCATAAATATCATTTAAGAATCCGTCGTAAGTTTCCGCAACAACAGGATAGGTGTACCAGAAATCCTCCTTATACCATCCTTTTTTTACATACCATTTCAATACTGCATCTCTTACTGTGCCTACACTGTTTGTATTTGTGATCATGACCGGGCCTTCTAAAAAACCAGATTCGGTTATCCAGGTTGTTCCGGTCATTTCACCATTACCATTTAATGAATACCAATTCGCATAAACAGGATTATTGTTTCTGCCCCTTGGCAAAATAGCAGTAACACCAGTGCGAACAGGCCCTTTGCCTCTTATGTTTTTCCCGGTTCCGCTAATGATAGTGCTGTAGCCAACCTCAACTCCCCTCACATCTGTGATGGCATTGAACTTCCCGGGTGTGCCGTCAAATGGAATTCCAATATCTCTTGCACGGGGTTTTTGAGAATAGATAACTGGATGGCTAATGAATAGTAATACAACAAGGTATATTATTCTCATGTGGATGTTTTATTGTGTGAGTGGTGCTGTACTTCCATGATAAATTATAAGTTTTAATCTCGTAGCGAAAGACTCAGCACTTTCTTACTCAAGGTGGTATTCTTTTTTTATCATTCCTATAAGTGTTCCCGCTTTTTCAAATGCCTCGTTAAGCACATAAATGGCGAGCACTTTGTTAAGGTGAGCAAATGTTTCAGTCATATTATACAATAAGATCTGGTCTTCTTCTCCCATTTTTACAAATGCGCTTAACTTTTTTTGTGAACGAAAAACAGTATCATTATACCGCTTATCGTAATGTTCGTGGCTAAAAGGCCCCAGCGTAGCGGACTCATAGTCGAATAGATATTGGATCCAGTGATCTATAATGTCCAAAACATTGTAATAGCTGATCAATTCACTGGCCAGCTTCCTGTTCCGAAAATATCTTAAAGTTCCTGAATGTTTTAACTGTTCGATGGTTCCTCGTTTTGCTTCAAGCAGCCTGCGATCGTTGATGACAGAAAAGTATTTTACAGCTTTATCCTGGTCAGATATAAGAGAACCATATTTAAGCAAGTGCATTAATGAATCAGCATTCAGGTAAATTTTTTCACGGAATTTAACATGCCTGTTAATTGCTGCAGTATCACTGCTTAGATCATCAATCAGCATAGCTGCAAATTCTTTTGTGCGATCTTTTTCAATTTTATGCTCCAACTGGTATTCTGCCAGGAAACCACAGAACACGGCCAGAAATAGCATAAGAAACTCCCAGAAATAATGTGTCCATTTTTTCTTGCCCCGATGTATGTCGGTAGCGGGGGTAGCAGAGTGGTGGTGTACTTCCATAACCAGGATTATATCAAAGTCTATAATTTTTCTTCAGTTCGGTGATTGCTTTTTCGAAAAAGCTGGTTGCATCCTGTAAATCAAACCTGATATAAGCATCCAATGTGTTGCGATAATAACCAACCCTGGCGATAAATTCTTTGATATACTCATTATCGGTTGTGTTAAGGGCCGGCTGATAATTCAACTTAAGAAAACCGTCCTGTCTTTCATTGGTGCTGCCATCAGGGTTGATATTTGCTTTTTGATATTCACCGAAATCGAAAATCCTTGTTCCAAATTGTGAAGTGCTTTCCTGCCGCTCAATTACTCTTTTTGTTTCTGCATCCAACTGCTGAAACCCAACCTCGGCATCTAAAATCAGTACCAATGCTTCTTTGTCACGGATCAATCGCATATTGCCGGAGTTTTTTAATTGGTTGATGGCCCGTTGCGAAAGCAGTACAGTGTAATGATTCCTGCAATAACGATGATAATTGTAATACATCATTCGTGTATCTCCTTTTCCCTGCAGAAATGCATATGTTTCCCCGATCAGTGTATCTAACCCTTTCACAAACTCTTTCATTCCGGGAAGCTCGCGATGAATAATGGCTGTATCGGTTTGCAGATCCTCAACCAGTAATTTGATATAGTCTTTTTCGCGTTTGTGTTCGATCATATGTTCTCTTTGGTTCTCGGCAAAAAAGCCACAGAGCACAGCGAGGAACAACATAAGAAACTCATAAAAATAGTGTAACCATTTCTTATGCGGAGTATGGCTATGGTGATGTATTTCCATTGTTAGTTTTGTCTTGTCAGCGATGTAGCTTTCTTCACTACAGATGATATTCTTTTTTTAATAACTCAATCAATGCTATTGCTTCTTTTTTAAGGTCCCTGTCAAAAATAATTTGCCGCAACATCGCTTCGTTATAGTCGCTGAGCGTGTTAAAAACCTGTTCTTTGGCAATCGGGTCATTGGTAAGCCAATAATTATTTTTTACGACCATGGTCCTGTGAGTTGTCCATGAAGTAATACCGGCATCTTTGTACATTTTTTTTATACTCCATGTTTTCATTATTTGATCAATATATTTTTTTTGGGCCTCCGATATATTGGTTTCTTCACCTGTAACGTCTTTGACCAGGGCATCATAACTGACAATTCCCTTTGAAGCCGATTCACTACGTATCAGCCGCAACCCGCCAGCGTTCTTCAACTGCTGTATGGTTCTGTCAGTTGGAAAAAAATCAGGATAGCCAGCTCTGTATGAACGAATAAAAAGCTGCGCCCACCTATAATTGTAGTTGGCGGCACCTTCATCAAAATCAACTAAAACACTATCAAGTTCTAGTGACTTTCGCTGCAAACCTTTCACTATGTCGTTCAGGTTTAAAGTGTCTGTCTTCAGGTCTTCGATCATTGAACGGATATATTGTTTCTCCCGCTGATGTTCTACATAATGCTCTCTTTGATTTTCAGCCAGGAATCCACAGAATACAGCCAGAAACAGCATGAGAAATTCCCAGATATAATGCGTCCATTTTCTGCGGGGAGTGTGTGTATGCGTATGTACTTCCATAAAAATTTTAAAAGATTTATTGATTTACGATCCTTCTCCACTGACCATTTTTACAAATAACTCAGCCACCATTTTTCTTTATGATTAGTTTTATATCTGTCATATGCTTTGGATAATGGATACATCACTCCAACTAATGCCGCCCAGATCAAATAAGTCATGGCCAATGAAACTCCTTCACCGGGTATAAGGAATTTTATAAACAATTGCTCATCCATTCCTTCTGCCAATGAATGGCCGCGAATAAGGAAAGTAATAGCTGCGGCAGTATGAAGAATAAAGAAATGAACAACAAAATAAAAGAAAGGGACTCGGCCAAATACTGAAACAATTTTTGTAAGACCATTTTGAATGCCATCCCACCAGGCGAGTAATAATAAGGAAGGCCCGATCGTCATACACATAAAATCAAGTGATGGTGGATATTTATTTGCATTCATAAATGAAAGGAAGGTATAGACACCGTTCTTTTGTGATGACCAGGGAACCGGGTCGCCATATATATTAATGGACCGGTTAATAATAAACAAAGCAATGACCGAAAGCCCGGCAATCACGAGGAATCTTTTCCGGTACACTTCGTTATCATTTCTCAAAACTTTTCCCAGGCAATAACCAAGCATCATAAGGCCTGTCCATGCAAGGAATGGATAAAAGATAAATAAGCTGTGGCCTTTCCAGAATGGCAATGGATGAAAACCGATACGATGAATAAGGTTATACCCGGCACCGAAAGAAGCCGGATCTTTCCCTTTTTCATAAAAATCGAGGGAGTTGTGACCGAGTACAATTAAAAGCCCTAAGACTACTATTAACTCAAATGGCAGCCAGATCACTAAACCAAGTATCAGCATGCTGATACCGATCGCCCAAATTACTTCGAGAGTAATGGTAGAAAAATAAATATCAAAGCTAAATATGAGGTTAATAAGGGTGATCTCAAATAATATGAGCCAAAGTCCGCGCTTAATAAGAAACAGGCTTAATTCTCTTTTTGATTTCCTGGCTGCCTGCAAATATGCTGATACACCTGATAAAAAAACAAAACCCGGTGCACAGAAATGTGTGATCCACCGTGTGAAATAAAGAAACGGTGTAGTAGTGGCCAGGTTAAGCGGGTTATCTGTTTGCGCATGGGTGTGAAAAAAATCCCTTGTATGGTCCAGCGCCATAATGATCATGATAAATCCTCTTAGCAGATCTATGGAGCTGATTCTTCTTGTTGTATTGAGTGTTTGGTTCATCACTGATGTTGTTTTTTATTGCTTATAGCTCAAAGCTCGTGGCTCACCGCTCACAGCTTTCTCATCCTCTGCCACTTCTTATACGTAGCGCTTCGCCATAGCCATTCCACCGGCCCATAATTAAAATACTTTAACCAGATCGTACTAATAAGGATCTGTATCACAAAAACGATAACACCAAACAATGTCTAGTAAACCGGGCCTACCTTCCACATATAATTAAGACCCGTTCCGAAGAAAACATAATTACCGATCAGCGATTGCATGATATAATTACTAAAGGCCATCTTGCCAACAGGCACCAGCACCGATAATAATTTATTCCCGGTAGCTGACCTGAATGCCAGCATAAATAAACCCACATACACCATGGCCAGCGGCGCCACGCCTAATGCATAGTAAATGGTTTGATAAAGCCCGTTCCGCGTTAATGAGAAATAATCCCCTTCATGATCCTGCATATGTTTTGCAAGCATATAATTAGCAGGCAATCCTATAAGGAGCCCGGCAACAATTATGGTAATGACAAGCTTTTTGTATTGGGCAAGGTTTTTATAAAAATCACTTCTGCCTATCACATAACCGAGCATGAACATACCCAGCACTTTTGGAACGCGACTGGTAAAAAATAAATAGTTGTAGCGATAAAAGAAACCCGCGATATTATTCTTCAGCACATCCCACCAGGTAAGCTCGTCTATGATAGCGGCAAACTCTTCGCGGCTATTTATCTCTTTATACTGAGGGAAAAAATGGTCGTTGATCCGGCCACCGACCTCGGCCAGTTTTTCAGCCGGGTAATTAAGTACCGGCCAGTTCATCTTTAACCAGTATAATAAAATGGGTGACAGGACTAATAATGCACCCGTTACCAGTAAGGTCTTATTGGAGAATTTTCTTAGCGGAAGCAGGATAAACCCGAGCAGGGCATAGAAGAAAACAATATCACCCGTCCAGATCAGTAAGTGAACAGCTCCGAGTAAAAGCATGAACAATAACCTTCTTCTTACGGTGGGAAGCACATTGATGCCTGCCGCTTCTCCTCTTTTAAATTGAAGGGCAATACCCCAGCCAAACAATAAGCTAAAAATAGAATAGAATTTTCCTTCGATCAGCATATGATGAAGAAAAGCCATTGTATGATCAGCGGCTGGCAACAGGTAGGGACTATTATCAGGAAGACCCGGCTCATAGAAAGTAAAACTCCAAAGATTGGCGATAAAGATGCCGAGGATAGCAAATCCCCTGAGTACATCCATAAAGACTTCTCTGTCTGCTTGCCTGATAGGCGCCAGTCCGGTCATAATATGCAGTTTAGTATTGGCAGGGCAGGAAAGCAGTTTACGTAGGAAACGGAAAGAGTTACAGGTTCCTAAATGTAACAAGTAAGCGTTGTTTTGTCAAAAAGAGGATCAATCTTCTTTACCGCTTTTTTCCCCGACAAACCAATGCTCCTTGTTTTTAAACAATACATTGAAAGTGGTGAGTGAACCATAGCAACGGGTGATATATTGCTGCAGATTCACCTTGTCCTCGTCTTCTAATTTTTTATGGCTATTGATATGTTGCTCGAGCACACGAAGACGGTCACGCAGCATCACGATCTTGTGAAAGAAGTCATCAATAGGAATTTCTTTTGGTTTTAGGCTTTTATCAAAGGGCTGTAGCAGCACCATTCCTTTGATCCATTTATCACCCAATGGAACATTTTCAGTGAGGCCACCCCATAAGCGAAGTATTTTCAATAAGGATCTTTCCACTTCGCTATGAGTTTCTATTTCTTCCGTTACATTTTCAGGAATGATCTCTTCCAGTTTATCATCAGTTTTATCGATCTCTTTAATGCCGTGATTGATAAAAGAGATCAGATAACTGGCATAGTGAAGGCCAACGATCACGCCTGGGCCATAATGCACATGTTGCAAACGGGTGCCGATACCTAATGTTGTTTGTTCCATAGTTAAAATTTATTTCTCTAATGAGTGTCCGAAGGAGTTCTTGCGGAACTTTCGGACAGGTGATATTCGTGTTTGATCAATGCTGAAAGACTGGTTGCTTTCTGCTCCATCAGGTTATAGTTCTGCAGCGTGGTAAGAGCTGTTCGTTTCCAGTAATGCAATTTATTGCAAAGCTCATTCAATAGAAAAGGATCATAACTCATCAGCGCCGGTGAGCCGCCAGGTTCCTGCACCTGGCCACTGGCCGTCATTGATTGAAAAACCGCAGCACTAAAAAGCTTTGATGCGAACTGTCCATATTCCGTGAGCTCTTTTTCCTCCACCTCAATATTTTCCTTGTTTTGTTTGATCAGCAACTGGTAACTATTGATACTGTCAAGTATATTCTGATCATGAATGACCCGGAAGCCGCCGGAATTGTCAAGTTGTCTTAATGAACCATCCTGCGGATAGAAGTGATGACGACGGGTGGCCAATCGCCCCCATAAATAAATTTTGGAAGCATTGTCATGAGGGGCCGACAGCAACTGGTTGATCAACGAATCACATTGAACCAGTTTGCGTTCTTTTTTCAGTGTGTATGTTTTCAATGAGTCCATATCTGTCTGCAGGTCTTTGAGCAGGGACTGCATAAATTTTTTTTCTCTTTGTTTTTCGATCCGGTGTTCAAGCTTCCATTCTGCGAGGTAGCCGCAGAATACAGCGAGGAACAGCATAAAAAACTCCCATACATAATGTTTCCATTTGGTTCGTGGGGTATGCGAATGCTGGTGCACTTCCATGTGAAATGTTTAAAAGGTGGTGGCGAACGGTGTTGAAATTAGTTTATTTCTGTAAACGAAAGAAGAGCACCATTAAGGTGATTGTAAGAATGCCACAAAGACCTCTCACTATTATACCTGGAACATAAAAAAAGTAATGGAATTAGCTTCGTGTGTTTGAGTCTTTGTGGCAAAACTCAAACTGATGCGCTATTCTTCTTCCGGCTTCCATATCTCGGGAGCGAGTCCTCTTTTGAAACGGTTGTGGGCAATCTTGATATATAGCTGGAAGTCGTAGTCCATCGCTGTTTGCGTAAACTCATAAGAAGGACGATAGACCCGCATGAAACTGTCAAGCTCATTACCTGTGAGCATGGTGAGACGGCGTACCAATGCTTTATTGAAACGGTGATCAATGAATTTTTCCTGTTCTTCTTTCAGCAACCTATCCTGGAAAGCCTGCATGCTCCGGTTTCGCCTGAATCGAAATACATTGATGATCTCGTTAAGATCAAAACCCATACCGGCGCCATATTGTGGTGTAACGGTTTTTAATCCCGGTTTTTTGTAATCAAATATTTTGGCGTAGTCCTGCCGGTTTTGAATAGAGTCCATCTTATAATTTCTTGGCCGCACTTTCACTTCTTTCAGTACCGGCACATTCACGAGCAGTGCAATATCAAACTCATGATGGTTCACGATCTTCAATACCGGGAACTTCATCGTGGGTTTGCCGAGGTAGCTGAACCAGATAGAATCTTTTTCACCCACTTCAATTTCATAAAACCCTTCTGAATTAGTGGAAGTGCCGCGACCGGATGTTGACAACACACTCACTGCTTCCAAAGGGTAATTCCGCGAGCTATCATACACGGTGCCCCTTATTTTATACTGAGCCTGTGATGAATTATTCAGCAGCATTAAACCCAGCAGACATAATATATATATGGTGTATCGCAAAGCAGCAAATTTCGGCAGCAAGTAACAAAAGAAAATGCTAATGGATGTATAAAGGTTGATAGAGTTGATAGGGTTGATGAGGTTAACGGGGTTGAAAAGGTTGATAAGGGTTACTCCGTCATCTGTATTAACCTTATCAACTTGTCAACTTATCAACTATCTCTGCCACCACCTTCGGATAAAACGCATGCTCCAGCGCCTGCACTCTTTTGGCCAGTGAATCGGCCGTATCATGTTCCATGATAGGGCAGCGGGCCTGGAAAATGATATCGCCATTGTCATAGTGCCCATCCACATAATGAATAGTGATTCCGCTTTCTTTTTCTTTGTTGTCGAGCACGGCCTGGTGCACATGGTGGCCATACATTCCTTTGCCGCCATAGTTGGGCAACAACGCAGGATGAATATTGATAATGCGATCGGGAAATGCTGCTATTAATGTGCCGGGGATCTTCCAAAGAAAACCGGCGAGAACGATAAGATCGATGTTGTTGGCTCTTAGTTCATCGACATAACCATTGCCATCAAAAAATTTTTCTTTATCGATAACAAGGGAAGGGATATTGTTATCGGAGGCAATGGCTAATACGCCGGCATTAGATTTATTGGTAACGATCAAGGCAATTTCATACCCCGAAGCTTTTTCAATGATCACTTTCGCGTTACTACCAGCACCCGAGGCAAATATGGCTATCTTCTTCATGAATTTATTTGTGCGCCTTGTATGTTAAGAATGATAGAACACGGATAACACTGATCATACGGATTAACACGGATAGCGTTGGTTAAATGTACTGTTGCTCCTGCCTGCCGGTGAGGCAAACATTAAATCCGTGTCATCTGTGTTCTCTTTCATTTTTTAAACGGTTATCAAGGCAGCGCAAAGTTGTAACTTTTCAGCATGAGAAAAATTTTGGTTTTTATATTATTACTGCTTGTACAAAAAACTAATAGCCAGTCAGCATGTTTTGAAAAAAAGGAGCACCCGATGCCTGCGTTAAGCGAGCAGGCGAAAACATTGTATTCAACCAAACTCACTGAAGCAAAAGCGAATTATGACAAAGACAGTTTAAATGCTGATAATATCATCTGGCTGGGAAGACGGACTGCTTATTTGGGTAAATACAGCGAAGCGATTGCCATTTTTACAAAGGGAATTCAACTTCACCCGGCTGATGCAAGGTTCTATCGTCACCGCGGGCACCGTTACATAACGTTACGTTGTTTTGATAAAGCCATTGCTGATTTCAAAAAGGCAGCGGCATTAATAAAAGGTAAATCCGATGAAGTGGAGCCTGATGGTTTGCCGAATGCGAAAAATATCCCGACCAGCACACTGCAATCCAATATTTGGTATCACCTCGGCTTATGTTATTATATCAAAGGAGAATACAAAGCTGCGCTGACCGCTTATAAGAACTGCCTGGCTGTTTCAACTAACAATGATATGTATGTGGCAACGGCCAATTGGTTAAACATCACGCTGAGAAAGCTTGGAAAGAAAAAAGAGGCTGATGATCTTGTTGCCACTATTGACGATAAAATGGAGTTGATCGAAAACAAGGATTATCACCAGCTATTATTGTTGTATAAGCATGATACTGATCTTGCCGACCCGGTAAATTATTTACAAGCAGGGAAAAAGGACCTGGGGTTGGCTTCCTTCGGGTTTGGGTTGGGGAATTATTTATTGCAAAAAGGAAAAAAGAAACAGGCAAGGGAAATCTTTGAAATGATAACTGCTTCTGATCAATGGGCCTCTTTTGGATATATAGCAGCCGAAGCAGAGCTGGCAAGGATGAAGTAGGATAAAGTCTGCCCACGAAGAAAGCTGCACCAAATGAAAGTTGAGCATTGAGTATTGAAAATTGAGCATTTACTTATCCCTTGGGACAATATTCAACGAACAATGTTCAATGCTCAACTTTCATTTATTGACCATTATGACCTACTGACTTTCTGACTTCTTACCTCCAATCCCCATCTTCGCCCCTAATTTTTTAATATAGGCTGTAAAAAACCGGAACTGTCCAAACGGGATGCTTATTATTAACACCATCAATGGCCAGATAAGTGTTACCAGTAATATATATACGATGGCCCAGAGCCAGTCTTGCTGTATGGCCAGGGCGTTCATGATCTTTTTGCCCACAAAACCCGTGGCACTGCCCCCGATAGCAAAAGTGCAGAGGATCAAAAACAGTTGCAGCCCGCCAACCTTCCATTTTTTTTGTAAGCCTTCAAACATAACCGGTTTTTGAGGGACCATACCCC
>DASVNY010000101.1:0-3840 GCA_036383615.1 Chitinophagaceae bacterium | reverse complement strand
GTAAACCTGCAATGCTTTTTTCTGGTAGAAATAATTATACGGGTCAGGTGTTTTAAAATCCGTTACCTGCAACACTCCATTATCAACCGCAGATAAGGTTACATAACTTCCCGGTGTAGCTTTTACTGTTACCTTTTGTTTTGTTTTGGAACGCACATTTTTCTGTGCCTCGATCTCAACCGGTATCTTACGGCTCTTCTCTTCCACTTTTACATTTTGAAATCCATTCGCAACCGTCAATGGAATATCTGACACTTCATGTGGCTTGATCAATGTGGCAGTGATATAAACATTCGGCACATGCTGGCCATCCAGCTTCAGATCAAGTGAAGCCGTCCTGTTGCTCACATCGACATACTGATAGGATATTACATGATCCGTTTCCATGGTAACAAGCATTCTTCCGCTAAACGGTGTTTTGAATAAAGCCTTAACAGTTTCCCCGCTGAAATAAGATTTTTTATCCAGCTCAATATCAATATTGCCTTCTGTATTTACTTCAAAAGAATTATTGGTCATGCCCCAGCTTCCATAACTGTAAAATTCTCTTTTGACGTAGCTGGCTGCACCGGGGCGATACAGTCTTACCTCGTAATTACCCGGCGATCTCGGCACATAAGAATAAACGGTGTTTGCACCAACATTCACCTGGCTTTCGATCATTACTTTCTCATCCTCCTGCGATTCATACCGAAAATAACTACCACTACGCACCAATACAGTTTTGTATTCTTTCTTGATCACTTCCACTCTTGCTGTGCCATTACTTGCATTTCCATCTTTGTTAACAGCGGCAAGTTGAAACTTGACGGCCTGGTTCAATGGATAATAATAATACCAATCCCTTTTCATCCCAAACATCACATCCTGTGTGAACACGTCAATCGAAGCTCCTTTGCTTACAGGTCTTCCTGTTTCATCAAACACAGTTGTATAAAAATTAGCCTGCAACACTCCATTGTTGGCATAAGTGGCCGGCATATCAAATGTCACGGCAGCATTACCTTGCTCGTCTGTCTTTCCCTCTCGTACAATTTTTTCGAGCAAACTCGTTGTGCTGGATAAACTGAAATCATAGTCGGCAAATTTTTCCGGCGAGAAATATTTTTGCTTCAATTGAATCTCCGTTTCATAATTACGATTAGCAGCCGGTGGTCCAAAAAAATTCATCGCATTGACTGAAAGATTGGTTGACTCTCCTGGTCTCAGGAAAGTTTTATCCAGCTTTGTATTAATCCGGATACGATCTGGTACAAATTCTTCAATGGAAAAATTCTTTGAAGCCAGCAACACATCATTCGAGGTATATACTTCCAGTGTATAACTACCTGTGATGGCAGAAGCAGCAATATCAATACTTCCTTCTACCGAACCTTCTTCATTTAATGTTTTACGGATCAGTTTCAGTTCCTTTCCATTAGGCAAAAGGAATTTCATCTTTAACGGCACATCGCCAGGATTTTTCCAATCACGATCACGGACCACAACCGAAAAATTCACTTTTTCCCCCGGGCGATAAATATCTCTTTCTGCATATACAAATGCATCAAGCCCGGATGGATTATTTCTCTTTCCGCCAACATCAAAACGAGAAACGTTCGTCCTTGTATTATTAAAAGGCAGGTAGTTGAAATCATCATCTGTTTTAGCGATCACCATTGCTGGTCTGAACCCGCTATACTCTTTTTTAGTATAAGCTATTTCGGCGATCCCTTCTGAGTTAGTTGGGGCGCTTCCTATTAACTGGTTGTTGTTGGCATACACAGAAACGTTTACACCACCCAGTGATGATGCGGTTTTAATGGAATTGGCAAACACGTATAGTTTATCCTCTCCTTCCTTTGCTATCAATCCCAGGTCGGATAAAGAAATAAAACGGCTGTCTCTCACCCAGTACTCTTCTGTTGAACGAATAACCACATGATACACGCCTTTGAAATCTGGGAGCCTGTCTTCAAACTGGGAGAAATTCAGCAATCGGCCGGCACCACTTTTAGGCAAGGTGCGGGTGTCAATTTCTTTTTCATAAATAACATCACCCAATATTGTATTGTTTCCGTAGTAATCATCGTCATAGCCTTCATCGCTGTCTTCCCCATAGCTGGCATAACGGGCTTTCGATTCCTGCGGATAATACCCATAACGCTGTGCCAGCAACAAATTGTTCTCGTATATCTTGGAGATGACCAGTTTTACTTTGGGCACATTGGTCAGCCTGACTTCAATATTCTTTCCCCCCTTCTTAGATAAATAAACTGCTTTGCTATTAGTAAAGCTGATGCCTGCTTCCAATTCTCCAAAAGCAACACTTCCATTATAAGCTTCTTTCAGCACACCACCTATATTTCCTCTCAGTCCTGAGTTTATTGACAGGGCATAACTTCTTTCTACATCAAACTTATCGCTGCGTAATTCAAATCCGTTTTCTGTAAGCTGAACAGTGAAATCAAGCGAAGGGTCAAATTTTATAAACTGTTTCAATCCCGCATTGCTCAATTGCTGGCTGGTTGTAACACGAACCACTCCTTCTGTGCCATCATGTTCCGCCTCTACACTTTGAATGGTCAATACAAAAGGTGAAGGTATCTGCATATTACTTTTCAAAGCTTCCGTGGTTGCGTTTTTACCACTCTCGGGTTTCAATCCTTTCTCTATAGTGATTATTGCAGCAAGATCTTTATCCTCCTGTTTCAACCCGTTGATGCGAACAGATATTTTATTATCGGTTGAAGCCGTGATAAAGGTCAGGTCCGCTTTATTTCCCTCCACTTCTACTTTTAGTTTTCCTTTGAGGTCCTCCGGGTTAATGCGATAATTAAAGAACAAATCAATTTGCGGAGCCACTGATGTGCCACCTTCTCCGGTCCATAACACTTGTGAGTTATCCAGTGTGAGTGGGGGCGTATAAAAACTGATCTTATCGCCATCGCTTACAGAACTGTATTTGCTATACTTCAACACTGTTTTTTTAACAGAAGCAGTGTAGTTAGTCGCGGGGCTTAATGGTTGTGAGGGAGAAAAAACCAATTGATCCGGGCTTTCCCAGCGAAAACGGCCGGGTATCTCCGGTTCAAAAGAAATATATTCTGTAGAATCCCAGGTGTTCAACATGGAATCTTTTACCAGTGACTGGCTGAAGCGGAAGGTAAGATTGCCCAGTTGCGGCACTTCTTCTTTTGCATTGGTATAAGAAAGACTCACTGTATTCTTTCTACTGCAGGCAATAAAAAAAATAGTTCCGGCAATAAGCGGAACATAGAAGGATTTGATACGCATATAAGGATTGGTTAAGTGGTTGTGGTATTATAAACGATAAGATAGAGAAATTTGCTGAACCTCTAAGTTTGATAAGAGATTCTTTTTACACAGAATGTATAAATAAAAAAAGCTAAGGGGGAATATCTTTTGTGGGGCGGGACTGATCTGTAATGTCCATAAAGGTTTAAAAAAATTGCAACCGAAAGATAATATGTCAAAAACAGGCTTTACAAATTTGGGTAGATAAATCTTTGTTAACTGCCCGCTACCCTCCCCCGTGGCACGGTTAGCCGTGCCCCGGGGGAGCTGATGTTATCACCGATAATTTATGAGGTTCTTCTAATTAGTTTTCGTTGCCAGCGTGCCACGGGCTGGTGTTTTCCTCGCGGTAAGGTTGGATATGATATTTAATTTAGTTGAACTCTTAAATCTTGGCTTTGGATTTTTCTAGCCAGGGGTAATACCATGTTTATAACGGGGGTAATAACCGTCAAAGAATTTTTTAATAAAGAAGTATCACCCCCCGTGGCACGGTTAGGCGTGCCACGCCGGGTAGCTGATGTTATCACCAATTATTTATGA
>DASVNY010000100.1:0-5843 GCA_036383615.1 Chitinophagaceae bacterium | reverse complement strand
TGATTATTGAGTGATCGCTACTCAAAAACGTTACTGAATGCTGATTGCGACCGGGTATCTCTCCCCGATAGTTGATTTTTTGCAAATAATCTGCTGGATCGCATTGCCGGTATTTTTGCTGGCATGGTTCACTACTGCGTTGCATCATTATGTGAGAAAGAAGCGGAATGCAAAAGAGTCTCTGGATGATGAGTTTACTTCACTTAGTTTTCCGGAAACTGGTCCGGATGGCGCTTACCTGCATTTTGATCATACCGGCCTTGTGCAGGAATTCAGAAATAAGCTTACCTATTCACACGCCCGCTATTCTGTATTGAAAAATGATTATGATAAGCTGGAAAAGAAATATAATTCCAGGCGATCAGATAAGGATCCAATTCTTCAATCTAAAATAAACGAGATGGAAAATATCAATGAACAAGCCACTGTAACAAGTAATAGTGTGAACGATGAATTCTACCTGAAAGACCTTGTTGAAGAGAAACAGGCGCAGATACAGTTCTTGCAGGCGCAACTTGAACAAAGAATTCTTAAACAGCATGAAGCGGAACGTTCGAGAGAACAGGTAAGGTCCGAGCTTGGGTCTCTCAGGCAATTGCAGGAGCAACACACAGGAGAAACTGCAAGACTTACTACTGAAATCTCATCTAAACAGAATGAGCTTGAAAGGATACAGCATCTCTTGTCTGAAAAAGAAGGACATGTTATATACACCGAGGCTCAATTAAGAGAAACCAGGGAACAGAACGAATTGCTGAATGCAGCTGTTGCCGATCAAACGGAAAGATCGGAACTGTTATATCGCCAGCTGCAGGAAGAACAATCAAAAACAGCAGTGGTAGAAGAAAAATTGCGGACCAACAAACAACTCTTACAACGTTTATATAAAGAATTTGCAGCCTGTGTGGAAGAAGAGGAGAGTTCGCCGGTTGTGCCACTCCGGGCAAATTATTTGGTTGCTGAAGAGGCATAATGGCGAACCTAACGATGAGTATTTATTTCAATGCGCAGTTGTTCCAAACGAAATGCTGCGTTCATGACTTAGTAATTTTCAAACGAGCTGATTTTGTACCCATTCAATATTTTTTGCCTGCGAAAAGCAAACCATTGCTCCCGGTATTGCCCCGAGTTATCAATTTGCTGCTTAAAATTGGCAAATGGCTCTCGTTCTTCAAGGGCGGTCACAAGCCGGATCCTGGTCGAATTATTAGGTAGTGAGAGGACAAATTCTTCCATCACGCGGAATGAATCCGAGGGCATCGTTTTCTCAATTTCAATAAGCTTTTTCTTGTTCTTTCGAAGATTGCTCAACTCGTCTTTCCAGGTGTAGTTGTCCATATCAGAATATTGGTCCGGGTCAGGAAATGCGACTAATTCAAGGCTGCCGCGGTTTAGATAGCACTTAAAGCCCATTTCCAGGTTATCCGCGATTTCGTTCAGTATGTCTCTGGAAACTTGCATAAACAGAATATTCGAATAACTTGCCGATGACGGACAGAGCTTGCTGCTGTGCTGATTTTCCGTGTTACTTCAGCCCGAAACTGAAGTTGAGTAAAGTTAGTACAGCTGATGATCTATTCCGTTTGCCAGCATAGCAGAAAACCATTTGTTGGCGGTAGTTTTCTTTTGCTGCAACTAAAAACTTATTTTAAATCCTGAATCCTACGTTACTAATTGGTAGTTTTCTTATTCGATACTTTGTTGCTGCAAATATTGCATTGCACAGTGCAGGAGCAACCGAAGGAACTCCAACCTCACCTACACTACCAGGGTCTTCTTTACTGTCAATGATATGAACTTTTACAGCAGGCATTTCATTAAACCGTAGTACACCATAGTTTTTAAGATTAGATTGTTGTACTCTTCCATGCTGCAACGTTATTTCTTCCCTGAGTGCTGCACTTAACCCCCATGCCAATGCTCCCTGCATTTGTGATTGTACACCATCCAAATCAATGACCAACCCGCAATCAATAGCGGCAACCACTTTATGAATTGTAATTTTCCTTTTACTATCTACAGAAATATCAAAAGCATGTGCAGCATACGACTTAGCTGTTAGATAAGGGCAGCATGCAATTCCCAAATGATGTCCTTTGGGATGTGGATGATGCCACCCAATTTCTTCTGCCACTTTTCTTAAGACAGCAATCAATCTTTCGGGGGAATACATAAGTTTTCCGCCAAGTTTTGTTTGAATTTCTCCCCCATTTGCCTTTGATAAAAGCTGAAGCCTGTAATCAAATGGGTCAATCCCTGCATTTGCTGCCAGTTCGTCAACAAAACACTCTACGGCAAAATTATTATGGGAATATGCTACAGAACGCCATGCCCCACAAGGAATGGGAGGTTCGAGAAAATGAAAACTGCTTTTAAAGTTTTCAACGGGATAATAAAAATCTCCTACGAGTCCCCCAATAGCTTCAATATTAATCCTGGCTATGTTTTGTAAAAATGGGGTGCCCGATACCCGGTCCTGCCAGGAAAGGATATTTTTGTCCTGATTGAGTGATGCTGAAAGTTTGTGATACATAGCAGGCCGGTAAGCGTCGTTCTGTATATCATCTGTTCGCGTCCAATAAACTTTTACGGGTTGTTCAATTGCTTTGGCAATCTGCATAGCTTCTGATGCATTGTCAATACTTGCTCTTCTGCCAAATCCACCACCCATTGGAGTAAGATTGATTTTTATATTTTCTCTTTTCACTCCGAAAAGTGCAGGTAACATATCGGCAACATTACCGGGAATCTGAAACCCTCCCCAAAGTTCATAATTGCCGTCTTTATAGGTAGCTGTGCAATTGGGTGGTTCTATGGTGGCGTGTGCTAAAAAAGGGAATTCATAATCTGCCTCCAATTTTGCGGATGCTGATTTAAACACTTCATCACTGTTTCCCTTTTCTTCAATAATAACAATGGGTGGTTCAGTAATAACCTGTTTTAGTTTTTTTGAATAGCCGTCAGATGTTACAGTTTTGTTTATTCCATCCTCCCAGATCATTTCTAAAACATTTCTTGCTTTTTGTGCTGTCCAGAATGAATCGGCAACAACAGCAATTCCATTTCTCCCTCTAAGGCGAGCATCCATTTCCTTAATTTCAACAATATGTTTTACTCCATCTATTTTTTTTGCTCGTTCTGCGTTATATGATTTGATTTTGCCGCCATATACCGGGCTTCGAAATACCAAAGCGTACAACATGCCGGGCAATTTTACATCAATCCCGAATTTTGTTTTGCCTGTAACAATTTCCAAAGCATTAAGCCTTTTTGCTCCTTTCCCTATCAGGCGGAAGTCTTTATAATTTTTAAGTGGGGGGGTCTCTGGCACAGGAAGTTTGGATGCAGGAGCAATCAGTTCTTTATAAGGAACAGATTCATTGGTAAGCGTATTGATTATTTTACCTTTTTCTGCCTGGCAATCTTTTATTTCAATACTCCATCGTTGTGCTGCGGCGGCCATCAACATTTCCCTTGCAGCGGCTCCTGCCCTGCGTAACGGTTCCCAATTTTTTAGTATCGAATCACTTGCTATGGTTCTGTATTCCTCCTTTTTTTCATAATCAAACGGAGCTATCTCGGATTTTATGCTTTGCCAATCGGCTTCCATTTCCTCTGCTACAATCATCGGAAGGGATGTACTTACTCCCTGTCCCATCTCCTGTTTGCGGACATATATTATGATTGAGCCGTCATCACATAATTTAATTAATGGGTGTGGTTGAAAACAAATTGGGTCAAGTTGGGTTTGAGCAAGAGCATTTAGCGGCAAAGCAGCGGATAAAATCCATCCGCCGCTGTAAAGAGATGTAATTCGTATAAAATCCCTGCGTTTCATTTTAATGTGCCGGTAATACTGCTGCTTTATGAATAGCTTCCCGGATTCGTTTGTAAGTTCCACAACGGCAATAGTTATTTGCCATTGCTTCATCAATTTGTTTGTCTGTCGGGTTGGAATTTGCGTTAAGTAATGCAGCGGCTGTCATAATTTGCCCGCATTGGCAATAGCCGCATTGTGCCACATTTAATTCGAGCCATGCTTTTTGAACGGGGTGTGAGCCATCTTCTGATAAGCCTTCTATCGTTGTGATTTGTTTATTGGCACATTGGCTGGCAGAAATTTGACAGGATCGAACTGCCGCGCCATTAATATGTACTGTGCAGGCGCCACATACACCCATCCCGCATCCGTATTTAGTGCCAGTCATATCCAGTACTTCACGAAGAATCCAAAGTAGTGGCATGTCGTTAATCACATTTACTTCATGTGTCTTACCATTTATTGTCAGATGGTACAGGGACATAGTGTAAGTTATAAAATTACCGTCAACGAGCAGGGCTTTATGCAGGTTGGGTATTAGAACTCCGTCTGCCCATAACCGCTGCCGATTGAAAATATATTGTTGAAGTTATGTACATAAGCTGATAGTAATTCGTCTGACCGAACTGAAACTGGGTTTTGCAATTAGCTGATGTTACAATGTCGAGCCCAACTTGCATAAAAGCCAATGTTACCTGATGCCTTTCTCTGTCACTTTAAGAACATTGCAATATTAACCAACACTTGTCAAATTTCTTGTTCTTTAAGTCGTCTTTCTTAATCCAAAAATAAAGTCTTCCCATGTCTCCCCAAATCATTCCTGCATCTTTATGATTACTGTCAACTTGAAACAAAAGTGTCCAGGTCTTTGCATTTTTTGTAAGTTCTTTTGCTTTTGGGTCGTTATAACCTGTTGCGTCTCCACAGTAAAGCCCATTTGTTACCAGTTCACATTCTAATTCCATTGGACCTTGTATGTTGTCAGAATGTCCCAAAAGTTTGTTTGATTCAACATCAAGGTCTTCTGTAATGTCAAGATATTTATCTTTTTCTGTTTCACTAAGCCTTGATGAAACATAATCTTCTTCCCAATTTGGTAAACTAACTGATGATTGAAATGTTAGTTTACATGGTTTATATCTTGCATGTTCTGCAAGGTCTTTAGGAAAATCTTGCCGCTTTATTTCAGATAAGTTACCGTCATAAAAAAATACCTTGAATTTGTCTTTGTCTTTAATGTCAAAGCCCCATGCTTCTTGTTCTGCCGAGTAAAAAAAGTATATTATGCCTTGTGAGGGCAATTGTTTTGATTTGTCAAAAGAAGCTACTTCTGATAAGTTTATTTGAGCAATAAATGATAATCGTTTCCCATTGTCTTCTTTAAACCACTCGATATTTTTTGGTAAATCTGGTTGTCCGCCAATTTTACTTTGTCCTAATGGCATTTCACTCTCATTTGCCGATTTAGGTAGTGTTAGAATTTCCGGTTTCAAATGTCCTTTAAAAAAGTCCCAATGTTTGGATAATCCATTTTTGGTAAAACGTTCTTTACAATATTCTTCTGTTTTTACTGTTTTTTCTGGTCTATGAAATGTGTCTAAAAATTGTTGCTGATTTGTATTTATTGGTAATTGTTTTGATTGGCTTTTTGTTGAACGATAAATACTAAGTCCAACGATTGTCAATACTATTAAGGAAGGTATTATTATTGTATTCATCTTCATAAAATGAGGTCTGTTAAGGCTGCAGGCAACGGTCACAGCTTTGCGTTCGGCAGGGCATTTGGAAAACGTCCAGCCCGGAGTTGCAGCCGATCTAAGTTACAAAAGTTGAAAATATATTCTGTTGCTCATCTGTGTTCGGTCAGCCGGATATGTAGCTGATAGTAGCACTAAGATGAGGATTTATTCGTCGCCCCCCTGCTGACGCAAAACTGAACGTTGGCTGTCTGGGCTTTGTCGTGTCAGCCAGCTTGAGGTGACGATTTTAATTTCTTTTCTAAAGCTTGTATATCTTCTTTGTT
>DASVNY010000099.1:0-2071 GCA_036383615.1 Chitinophagaceae bacterium | reverse complement strand
GAACAGCAAAATTGTTATTGCTTGTTGCTGTGAGGCAAAATGCTCCTCCATAACGGGTGCCCACCCAAATATTTTTTTTCCGGTCAGTAAATAAACCTCTTATCTGTTTCTCTTTTATTAGTGAGGTCATATTAACTGTATCATAAGACCCCTGGCTATTATTTATTGTGACACGATAAAGCCCGCTCACCCATGTGCCTACCCACACATCACCATTGCCATCCAGTGTAAGACTGGTTATCCGATAGGGGAGTATCTTCGTTACTGATGATTTGTTTGTTGCATATAGTCCATCAAACGTTCCTAAAAAGATCTTTCCTTGCGAGTGTTGAAGGGTAGCAAGTATCCCGGTTAAAGCAGTATCTAATTTTTCAACAGGTAAAACTTTATTGGTTTTATTATCCAGCATCATGATCCGGTCAGCATTATGAACAAGTATAGGCGAAGTGCCGGCAATAAGCGCAGGTTGCTGGGGACCACCGGCAGGCAACGGTATATCTTTAAATTCTTTTGTATCAAAATTGAATTCCTGTAAGCCATGATCGGTTAGTAAAATAACTTTTTGATTGCCTGAAACTGATAAACCCACTACATCGCTCCTGAAATCCTGGCTCTCGGTAGTAAAGAAAGCAATATTGTTTTTCGACACCCATTTGGCAAGTCCTAACGAGGTGCCGATCCAGAGATTTTTCTCTTTATCTAAATAAAGCGAATTGATCCTGCCAGATGGAAGACCGTCTTTTTCATTATAAACATGGAACCGGCCTCCTTTAAAAAGATGTACCAATCCTTTATAGGTGCCGATCCAGAAACTTCCATCTTCTTCTTCAACGATGGAAGTGACCGGCGAAGTTATTAAAGGATCAAAGTTGAATTCAGCAGGCAACGGAGCAACTGATACCGCTTGTTCATCCCCGGGTTTGATGGCAAGAAGTTTTAAGCCATTCATGCTGCAGGCCCAGATCCTTTGTTTTGAATCCCTGAAAAGCGAATGAACTGTGAAATTGAAAAACGTTGAGGCCCAGGCAAGATTCAGGTTCTTGTCATAGAGGAAAAAATAATTATCTACAGCTGCCGTTAGTAAAAGCGAATCACCAAGCGCCAGCATGGCGCCATGCGCATGATCGAAATTTTTCTGGCGCGGCAAAAAGAATGAATCTTTTTTGAATTCATAAAAACCATTTTCATCTGAAGAGAACAATAGCCGGTCATGTATCCGTTCAATAAAATTAATAGCGCTTCCTGCTTTATATACTTTGATGATGCTGTTATTCCGGATCACATCAACCGACCCGTTATTCTCACCTACCAGCACGTTATTGCCCACTTCAAAAATGGAGTTGATATAGCTGTGGGATAACCCGTTGGAAGCAGTGTAATTCGTGAACTTATATCCATCATATTTACTTAACCCGTCGATGGTGCCGATCCATATAAACCCTTTACTGTCCTGGTAAACACAACGGATAGGATTGGCCACCAGGCCATCCTGGATAGTGAATTTATTGAAGAATGCCTGCTGCGAAAAAGAGTTAATAGCAGAAAGAGTAAATAAAAGAAATGATCCTATTTTTCTCAGCAGTTGCATTAGTGTATTGTGAAGCTAATTTAATAAAAGCTTGCATCATAGCACTATTGAAGTTTGGAAACCACTATAAATCAAAGAGGTTGTTTCAAAAGATGAAATAAAAGTATCTCGCCACGACGCAACGTCGCAAAGAAAGACTCTCACAACATTTAGCCGTAGCGGCTTTGCGTCGTAGCGAGACAATAAACAGCTTTTGAGACAGCTTCTGTATAATTGATATATCGGTCTGCGTTACATTGATTTTGTCTTCACACCATCAGTTCTGCATTTTTTCTTCACTACAGCACCGTCGGCAGCATAATGCAGTTTGCACTTGTCGTTGCCCCGGGTCAGTTCTACTTCATATAAAATACGGCTGGAATTATCTTCACGGCTAACATCTTTGATCGTATAGCCTGCATATTGTGTATTGATAGCATTGCTCACTGCCGAAGGCAGTTTGGAGCGGTCAAATGTATAGCTCTCAGAATAGATCCATCCTCC
>DASVNY010000098.1:0-1665 GCA_036383615.1 Chitinophagaceae bacterium | reverse complement strand
AATCAACAGCAGGTGGCGATGGAATTATTTGAAAGTGGTGTCGGCGATGCGCAATACCTGGCCGGGCTAATGGCTGATGGAGCCAAGATGTCAAAAAAAGAACTGCAATCATGGGCGGAGAATGCACAATGGCAAATGATCAGCGAATACTCTGTGGCCTGGGTAGCCAGTGAAAATGAAAATGCTTTTGAAATAGCATTAAAATGGATCGATGCAAAAAACCCAAAGCTTGCCTGCAGCGGCTGGAGCACTATTAACAGTATCATGGCAACCTGGCCCGATGAGGATATTGATATGACGGTATTAAAGAACCTTTTAAAAAGAGTTGAAAAAGAAATTGACGACGCACCCAATAGAGTAAAATATTGTATGAACAGTTTTGTGATCGCCACCGGGAGTTTTATAAAGGAACTGAATAAAGAAGCGATCGAAGTTGGCAAAAAGATCGGTGGAGTTGAAGTGGATATGCATGGCACATCCTGCAAGGTTCCGTTTGCGCCTGATTATATAAAGAAAGTGGTGGACAAGGGATACCTGGGAAGAAAAAAGAAAACAGCTAAATGCTGAGCAGAAGATTTCCTGCAAGAAAGAAGGGGTTTAGTCTTTTTTCAATCCAAGTTTTTCGATCAAACTGTCTTTCCTGGATTTTGAAATAGCCAGCTTCTCGCCGTTATCAAGCATTATGTATCCGCCATCTGATTTATAAAGATGGGTGACATGGCTCAGGTTAACGAGTGAACTGTGGTGGATGCGCTGGAAATTATCCGGCGGCAACATTTCTTCGATATCACTTAATGTTTTTGAAATGATGAGTTTCCTTTTATCGTTAAGAAAAACATGCGTGTAAGAACCTTCGGCCTGGGCATAAATTATTTTATCTCCTTCAATAAATTCATAACCATCCCGCCCCGGGAAAGCTATGCGTTGTTTGATGACAGGCTTCTTAATATTCTCCAACAGGTTGCTGATATTCTCGGTCCCTGCCCGCTGTTTAATTCTTTCCATCGCCTTGCCCACAGCTTCTTTCAGATCATTTACATCAATTGGCTTGAGTAAGTAATCAATCGCACTTAACCGAAAGGCTTTGGCGGCAAACTGGTCGTAGGCAGTTGTAAAGATGATAGCAAAATCAATATTCTCTACCAGCTCGAGCATTTCAAATCCGTTCATCCAGGGCATTTGCACATCCAGGAACAGCAGGTCGGGTTTGTGTTTTTTTATGGACAGCAACCCTTGCTTGGAAGAGGTGCTGGTATCAATCACCTCTACTTCCGGGCAATGCTTTTTCAGGTCGAAAACAAGACTTTCGATACAATTAATTTCATCATCAATGATCAGTGTTTGTATCATTTCAATTCTGTTTAAAGGTCAACACTACTTTTGTCCCGATCGCCTTTCCCGCATTATCTGTTTTATCAATGATAGAAATATTGCCTTCCCGTTCATTCAATATTTTATCCAATTCAAGTCTTGACTGGGTTAAACCAATTCCTTTTGATTGATGGGTAGAATCATACTGCGTTTTGTATTGAGAAGATAACTCACGACCGATACCATCATCATCAATTATACACTCAACCGTATCTTCACTTTTGCGCACGTCAATAGCTATCCTGCCTCCTGTTTCTTTTGGTACCAATCCATGCCATATCGCATTTTCAATAA
>DASVNY010000097.1:0-2871 GCA_036383615.1 Chitinophagaceae bacterium | reverse complement strand
TACTATTGGATTGATCAGCTCCAGGAGATTATTCTTTTTGCAAAGATAGTCTTAGAAGCTGTCAAGAAATGTAAAGGAAGGAACACTGATGACACGGATAGGACGGATTAACACAGATAATTTTCAGAAAAATCCGCCCCGGTAATTATCGGGGTCCCTTGAATCAGCGTTATCCGTGCTCTCATAATTCGAAATTGAGATTGCTTCTTAAACTACCTATAGTTTGTCTTTTGATGATGAGGGCGGGTTTGAGATCATCCATAAACCAACAAAAGTGAAAATGCCATTGATAAGGATCAGCTCATTGCCGATCTTATAGCCATGGAACAAAGACTCGGAAATGCTTTGCAAGCCTAATGAAACATGCAGTTTGGCTTCATACCAGGCCGGATTGCTAAGCATATCTATAACCAGTGCCAGCAAAGGAGCAATGATACAAACGGCCCATATCAACTTTTCTTTCAACTCTCGCTTGGTTAAAATACCAAAGGCAAATAATCCCAATAATGGCCCGTAAGTAACGCCGGCAAACTTCAGGATGAAATCAATGATCAGTTTGTCGTTGACCCATTTGAATAAAAGCACCATCAGGAAGAAAACGAGGGCAAAAGTGAAGTGTACTTTCAGGCGGGTTCTTTTCTTTTCTTTTTCAGATGCCGTAGATTTTTTGATACCAAGGATATCGATACAGAAACAGGAAGTCAGCGAAGTGATCGCTCCATCCACACTTGGGAACAAAGCAGATATCAACGCGATAATAAAAATGACCCCAATGGTTCCGCTAAAGGCATCGCTCAATGCAATGGTTGGGAAAAGATCATCCGGTGGCACACTGATACCTTTCGCGCCGGCATAGAGATATAATACACCACCTAATACCAGGAAAAGAAAATTGACGATCATTAACACGGTGGTAAAAGTCATCATGTTCTTCTGCGAATCTTTCAGGTTTTTTACACTGATATTCTTTTGCATCATTTCCTGGTCAAGACCTGTCATCGCGATGGCGATGAACATACCGCCAATAATATGTTTTAATGCAAAAGAGGGAGCATTCACATCCCAGTTGAATATTTTGGTATATCCTTTTTCAGACATCATACTCAGTGCGCCGCCAAAATCTGTTCCGAGTGCTTTTACAATAACGATAATACATACTACAAGACCCACCAGCATGCCGGTTGTTTGCAATGTGTCTGTATAAATGATCGTTTTAACTCCTCCTTCAAAAGTGTATAAAAGGATCAATAATAAAATAACAAGTGAAGTGGCGACGAAGGGAATACCGAGCTTATTAAAGATGAAGATCTGCAAAACGCTTATCACAAGATATAATCTTGCTGTTGCCCCGACTGTTCTTGACAAAATAAAAAAGAAGGCCCCGGCCCTGTGCGCATTAATACCAAATCTCTTTTCAAGATAAGTATAGATGCTGGTAAGATTCATCCGGTAATACAATGGCAACAACACAAAAGCGATGACCATATAACCGACCAGGTAGCCCAAAACGATCTGGTAATAATAAAAATTTCCACTGCCAACGCCACCTGGCACACTTACAAACGTGACTCCCGACAAAGAAGTGCCGATCATTCCAAAAGCCACCAGCATCCAGTTGCTGCTGCGATTACCTATGAAGAAAGATTCATTATCTGATTTACGGGAAGTGAGCCATGCAACAAACAATAACAAAGCGAAATAACCGATAACAAAAGTGAACAGGATCGTTGGGCTCATATTATTTTTCAATTAACGAGGCAAATGTGTATTACTGAATTTTGAAGATAGCCAAATTTGCTATCCCTTTGCGCAAAAATATGTGAATGTCTATTCAATCACTTGCAGTTTTTTGCGGGTCGCAAAATGGTCATGATCCCTTATATGTTCAACAAGCTTCTGTATTGGGACAATTAATGGCAAAAAACAATGTCACTCTTATCTATGGCGGTGGAAGTGTTGGCCTCATGGGGGCGATTGCCAATGCTGTAATGGAAGGAGGCGGTAAAGTGGTGGGTGTTATTCCGCAGGTGCTGGTGGATTGGGAGCGGCAACATAAAACGATCACGCAGCTAATTGTCACAGAAGACATGCATGTTCGCAAGAAAACTATCTATAGCATGTGTGATGCGGCCTTGATATTGCCCGGTGGTTTTGGCACACTCGATGAATTATTTGAAATGCTGACATGGAACCAGCTTTCGATTCACAACAAACAAATATTCATTCTAAACCCCAATGGGTTTTATGATCACCTGATCAGGCACCTGCACCATATGCAAAAGGAAAAATTCCTGTATGATAAGATTGAAGAGAGGATCACTGTCTTAAATGATGTTACAGAGTTTGTCTTTCATTTGTGATCATACCCTCGGTTTCCAGGGAACTTCTTCGGCATTGAGTTGAAAGCCGGCATATCTCGCCAGCACAAAAAGATAGTCGCTAAGACGGTTCAGGTATTTAAGTACCACTTGTTCAACTTCTTCATTTTCGAGTTCCAGCCTCACGCAACATCTTTCGGCCCTGCGGCAAATGCAACGGGCAATATGTAAATGAGAAACGGTAGGATGCCCTCCCGGTAAAATAAAACTCTTCATCGCCGGGATGGACTCATTCATGTTATCTATTTCTTTTTCCAGCAGCGTTACATCATCTTCTTTCAGATCGGGGATCTTCATCTTTGGTTCCTTAACAGGATCACAGGCCAGTGAAGAACCAATGGTAAAGAGCCTGTCCTGTATTTCCTGTAAAATGGCCCGGCTGTTTTCATCAGCCAGCAGGTCGCGGCATAAACCAATATAGGAATTCAGTTCATCAACCGTTCCGTAAGCTTCAATACGCAGGTGCGACTTAGGAACTTTAGTTCCCCCGATC
>DASVNY010000096.1:0-4394 GCA_036383615.1 Chitinophagaceae bacterium | reverse complement strand
CCCGAGATCGCTCGGCACCGTGCTCGCTTTTGAATTTTATTCAGATAAAAAAGAATACTTAAGCAAAGTGAAAGAGGAAACCATGCAGCTGGCATTGGAGCAGGGAGTTTTCTTACGGCCTTTGGGTAATACTGTTTATATCATGCCCCCGTATTGCGTCAGCCCTATACAATTGCAGAAATTATATAGCGTGCTCCATATGATCATTGAAAAAATTTCTGATTAAATTGAAACCTTAACCAATTGCTATGCGTATAAAAAATGCCCGGAAAATATTCCTGCTCTCAGCCGTTGCAGCGCTTTCAGCCTGTTCATCAAACAGCAACAAGGAAAAGATCAGTCTTGAATTGAAGCTTACCCCTGGTGAAAAACAAACGATCATCTCCAGGGTTGAGACCAACGGGGGACCCATGATGCAAATAAACAATAGCATCGTTACCGATTTTGAAGTGGTGGGCATTGATAGCCAAAATCTATATCGGCTCGTTGCTGATATCAAACAAATCAGCACCGAAACCAAAATAGAGGGACAAACGGAATCCTATGACTCGGAAAGAGATGAAGCTGATATGACAAGCGATCAAAAAAGCATGCATGCAGAATTTAAAGACATACTTAATTCGACATTTACGTTGTCACTAAATAAAAAAGGAACTATCGTAAACCCCTTTGAGTACAGCGATGGAAGACCGGTTACTGCACCTATTGTTGACATGGACAATATTCAATTGGTGTTTCCCGATAAAAAAGTAGCAGTTGGTGATAGCTGGGAAAAAGAAAGAAACAATTCGCTGACGGGGCAAAAGATAAAATCAGTTTACACTATCAAAGACATAAGCGGGCGGCAGATCACCATTAAAGTGAGGTCAACCATCAGCGGTCTTAGCAGCTTATTACAGGAAACCAAAACCATTGGTCAATATATCCTGGACAAAGAGACCTGCAAGTTGAAAAAAGCGACTATTGAATCTAATGCGCAGATGGGTGGGAAGATAACGCTAACTTATATCGTGCAATAGTGCCGGGTTCCATTGCTTTTTCAAATTTTCAACATCAGCAAAACCGAGATTATGAGCCGTCAAATTTCTGCGCTTTATCATATAGCAAATAAGCCTGAACGGCTGATCATTGGTCTTATGTCAGGCACTTCCGTAGATGGTTTGGATGTGGCACTTTGTCGTTTTTCCGGAACAGGTACGGACACAATGATTGAGTTGCTGCAATTTGAAACCGTTTCCTATCAAGCTGACTATAAATCCAACATTGCAACAGTGTTCTCCAAAAAGATGGTTGACCTGGAAAAACTTTGTTTGCTCAATGAATGGGTGGCGGTGCAACATGCAGCCATGATACTGCAATGTTTGAAAAAATGGAACATATCAAAAGATGCCATTGATTTCATAGCCAGTCATGGTCAAACAATTTTTCATGCTCCTAAATCATTGCATGGCCAGGAAGGATTTGGAAATGCTACCCTGCAGATCGGCGATGGTGATCATATTGCGGTTAAAACAGGCATCATCACCTTAAGTGATTTCAGGCAAAAACATATTGCCGCAGGCGGCGAAGGCGCACCTTTGGCCGCTTATGGCGACTTTCTTATTTTTTCGAAGAAAAGTGAGAACAGGATCATGCTGAATATCGGTGGCATTGCAAACTTTACTTACTTACCCGGCAATCTTAATGCTGACGAAGTTTTTTGTTCCGATACGGGGCCGGGTAATACCATGATGGATGCTTATACACAACGAAACTATCCCGGGGAATATTTTGATGAGAACTCAGCAATAGCAATGAAAGGGGCGGTCAATGATTCTTTGCTCAAAGCATTAGAGGATCATTCTTTTTTTGAACAATCATTTCCCAAAACAACCGGGCCCGAACTTTTTAATCTTGCTTATCTCGATACTGCAATAAAAAAAGCCGGCATCGTAACGATCAGCCATGAAGATGTAATGGCAACCCTGAATCGCTTCTCAGCCGACATGATCTGCTATGGAATAACAAAATGTATTGGCACCAGAAAAGACTTTACATTCTATGTAAGCGGCGGAGGAATGCACAATCCTTTATTGATGAAAAATATCAGTGAGCAATTACCCGGTTCTGATTTTAAAAGTACGGGTGAGCTGAATATAAACCCCGATGCAAAGGAAGCCGTATTATTTGCTGTATTGGCCAATGAAACGGTTTGCGGCAGTTCAGTGAATTTTGGAGAGGGTCGCAATGGAATTCCCAATGTGTCATTGGGGAAAATCAGTTTTCCTGGTTAAAAGAAAATAGCCGGGAAGACGGGAAGTTAAATTGATCCTTACTTATCGACTTTCCGCCTTACCGGCTAAAAATATTGCTACAGCTCCTTAATAGCTTATCGGCACAAACACCTGCGTTTTATCCCACTCGATTATCATCGTCTTGTCTTCGTTAAAACGTATGGTCAATTGCTCCACCACTTTGTCAAGCTTTCTCACCATTACATTCGCTTTCAACACATCCTTCTCTTTATTCTTTTCGTAACTGTAAGCGCCCCATTGGCCCATCACACTATTTAATATGATCGTCCATTCTTTTTCATTGGGAATAGCGAACAATGTATAAGTGCCTGCCTTTACCGCCTGCCCGGCAAATTTTACATCACTCTTAAATGTAATGGTAGTGGCCTCATCAGCGCCAACACGCCAGGGCTTACCAAATTTTTCCAGGCCGCCGAAGATATCACGGTCGTTTTTATAAGGACGGCCATAGGTCACTGTTACCGTGCCATTGCTCACTGTATCATGCGGGCTCTTGCGTTGTCCAAACATAGAAACCGATGTACAAATAGCTATTAACAAAAGAAGATGCTTCATATAAAAAAAATTTAGTTGAAAAATGGAAAATGAAATTAAATGAAACCGGTTACTCCCGGCAACCGCCTGTCAATTATTTTCCAGTTGTTTTTTAAGTTTGGCCAGCCCCTCTTCCATCGTTGGGCCATATTGTTTTTCAAATAATATGCTGGAAAATTTCTCCCAGGGGTACCAGCGTAATGAAAAATCCATGTACCACTGAATGGTTACGGTGTTGCTGCTGCTATCCTTCAGCATATTCCAGCCAGTGATTACCTTTCTTTGCTTTATGCCTTTGTATTCTGCGATCACTTCATTTGGCTTTCTTTCAGTAATGGCCAGGAAACGTGATGTTTTTTCATTCAGGATGGCGCCTTCCGCTTTGCCCTCAACATAGAGCACGGCGGTCGTATCCATTCCTGGGAGCCAATTCTTCCAATTAAGCGGATCACTGATCTGCGCCATCGCAGCTTCCCTGGTAGCATTCACCTGTATGGCTTTTGAAATACGAACATGTGACGGGAAAAAAAGCGAAATGACCGTCACCATTAAAAAAAGAAAAACAAAACTGATCAATGCAAGTTTGATGACTTTCATGTTTTACTTTCTACATTTTACATTTCCTTACTGCCACTTAATCACTCTCTGCAAAATAGCATACGTTATAACCATCCAGATAGCGAGAATACCAATTTCTTTCCAGCATTCAAAAATACTTACACCTTCGAAGGATATCTTCCGCACGGCATTATTGAATTGTGTCAACGGCAGCACTTCGCATATCCTCTGGAGCCATTTTGGAAAAACTTCGATAGAAAAAAAAGTTCCTGATAAAAGCATTTGGGGAAAACCAAACAAGTTAATCCATAGTGGTATCGTTGCATCCGTTTTTACGATACTGCTGAAAATTAATCCTACTCCCATCAACAGGAAAAGCATGATGATCGACATCGCCAGCAGCTCGATAAAAGTTAATGCCCCATTTACCAGGGTGAATTTCATAAAGAAATGACCAAAAAGCACCAATACCACTACGTTGAGCAACTGAAAAAATAATCGGCTCATTCCAATGCCCAACAAAATATGGACTCGTTTGACAGGAGATGCATAAAAACGTTTCAGCACCAATTGCTCTCTTAAAGCATAAAAGGTAAAAGCAATACCAAATAAAGTAGAGAACAGGATTGAAAAACCTAATTGACCGGGTAATACGAAATCTATCTGGCGGTATTTTCTCACTTCGTTCACAACAGGCTGTTCAATGATAACATGATCCTCTTTACTGCCTGTTATTTTTAATTCAAACTTTAGTTTTATATAATCCAGCAACTGCATCAATCCTCCAATGCTGGGGCCGCTCGCCGAAGTTGATCTTGTTTGAATGCTATAGCGGGATTGCAATGAATCTTTTGTTTCTTTAAGAGATACCACTCCTGCCAATCGCCCTTTAAGCAGATCCTTATTCAAAGCAACCGTATCAGCATAAGAGAGTATGCGTATAGAAGGATTATTTTTTAAAGCGAGATAGAAAGCATTGCTGGTATCAGAATCATTTGTCATCGTGAT
>DASVNY010000095.1:0-2334 GCA_036383615.1 Chitinophagaceae bacterium | reverse complement strand
AACTCTTTTCTGCACTGGGAGAAAGCTTTTGTTCTTCTAATGGAAAACCTTCCGCGACAGCAAAACGCTGTGCACCCTCACCCACCAGCATCACATGCGGTGTTTTTTCCATCACTCTTCTTGCAACAGAAACAGGATGTTTGATCCTTTCTAAAAAGGCTACGCTGCCACAATTAAAAGACTCATCCATGATGCAGGCGTCCAGTGTAACAAAACCATCCCTGTCTGGATTAGCGCCAAGTCCCACGCAACAGTTTTGAGAATCTTCAGTAACCATCACACCCTTTTCAACCGCATCCAACGCCCTCCCTCCTTTACTCAATACTTCCCATGCGCCTTTATTAGCAGCCAAACCGGCGTTCCAGGTAGATATGACCACAGGTTTTCCTTTTACCGTAACGGTTTGTTGACAGCCAGCCGCAACTTTGCTAAACATTATCCCAAGTGAGCCAAAAGCGGATGATCGAATGAACTTTCTCCTGTTGAACATGTCATGTATTTTGTATCGGCCGAAATTAAAGGATTCGGAATCAATGCCAGTAAAAAACTGGCCCCCTGGTCAAAAAGCCACCCGGAAGGATTAACAGAACGCTAAGATCAATAATTTGATGTTTAAACATTGATTGTCTATCTTTGTACCCATAAATCAAACAAATGAAAATCGAAATAATCTCAGGCAGCCCAAGAGTAAACAGTGTAACAAGGCGTGTTGCCCTACATATAAAGAACTGGCTTGTTCAGCATACTGACCATGATGTTGACATCATTGATATGCAGGATTGGTCGGTTCCCGCTGTACAATCGGTTTGGGTTTCACCAGATAAAGCACCCGTTGAATTTCAACCTTTAGCCAAAAGGATATTTAATGCCGATGCATTTATACTGGTAACTCCTGAATATAATGGAAGCTATTCACCAGCGATGAAAAACCTGTTGGATCATTTCCCAAAACAGCATCATAAACCTTTTGGTATTGTAACAGCTTCACCGGGTGCGATGGGTGGTATGAGAGCCGCACAACAATTGCTGTTATTGGTGCCCGCTTTATTCGGCATCGCTTCACCTTATTTGCTGATAGTGCCGGCAGTTGACAAAAAGTTCAATGCCGACAGCAGCCTGAATGATGAGAGTTTTGAAAACAGTGTACATAATTTTATTACAGAGTTCTTATGGCTATCTGAAAAATTGGTCAAAGAAAAAATTACAGTATAAAAAACAAAAAAAGGAGATCGTTTATGAAAACCATTCTTCACAAGGCGCAAACAAGGGGCCATGCTAATCATGGATGGTTAGATTCTTATCACAGTTTTAGTTTCGCTGGTTATTATAACCCGGAAAGAATTCATTTTGGTGCATTACGGGTTTTGAATGATGATACCGTAGCCGGCGGAATGGGTTTTGGAACCCACCCGCATGATAATATGGAGATCATTTCAATTCCTACCAGCGGCGACCTGGAACATAAAGACAGTATGGGTAATGTTGGTGTTATCCGCCAGGGTGATGTGCAGGCAATGAGTGCAGGAACAGGCATTCAACATGGCGAGAAGAACAAGAACAATGACCAGGCGGTGAAATTCTTCCAGATATGGGTTTTCCCCAATAAGAAAAATGTTGAGCCGAGGTATGACCAGAAAAGTTTTACCGATGCTGACAAGCATAACAAATTGCAAATCGTTGTTTCGCCTATCGGCACAAACGATGGGGGGGTGCAAATTCACCAGGACGCATGGTTCAGTTTAGGAAAGCTGGATAAGGATTTTACAACTTCCTACCAGCTGCGTAAAAAAGATAATGGCGTCTATGCTTTTGTTATCGAAGGTGATGTTACTATCAATGGCCAAAAGCTGAATCGCAGGGATGGTCTTGGCATCAGCGAAACAGGTCAACTCGAGATCAAAGCTGATAGCAATGCTGAAATATTATTAATGGAAATACCATTTTTACAATAAGGAGACAATATATGAATAACACAAAAACTATTGAATATATCATCAGCCCTCCACCGACACACATGGTCGGCGATGGGTTCAGGGTGCATAGTTTTTTCCCTGGCGGAAGATTGATCGATAAAAAAAGAATGAGCCCTTTCTTCCTGCTGGATTATGGTGCTAAGATTGATTTTTCACCAGCAGAAGAACCGAGAGGTGTTGGCGTGCATCCGCATGCAGGATTTGAAACAGTGACCATCGCTTATCATGGTCGCATTGCTCACCATGATAGCGCCGGGAACAGCGGCATCATTGGTGAAGGAGATGTGCAATGGATGACAGCTGGTTCCGGTTTGCTGCATAAAGAATATCATGAAGAAACATTTAGCAAAACCGGCGGGCC
>DASVNY010000094.1:0-4909 GCA_036383615.1 Chitinophagaceae bacterium | reverse complement strand
AAACGTGAAAAACCTTTCTCCATTTCAAACCCAATCACTATTGGATGATACACTATTCAAATTAGCAGGTATTACTAAATAGTAGTACATTGGTTTACCATTCCCCATCGAAGCTTCTAATTCGCCCCGATCATTTATTTTTTCACCTAAAACCACACACATGAAAAAGCTTTCTGTGATCATTGCATTATTGGTAATGATCAGTTGTAACAACCAAACAGCAGACAAAAAAACGGGGTTCAATGATCTCAGTGTTGAAAATATTAAAGGAGAAGTGAGCTCTATTGAAGATACCCCCTACAAAGTGGACAGCGCCGGTAAAATGGGAGAGATGGATTCCTGTTGCATTTCTGTGGCAGAATATAACGGAGATGGCAATGTTATTCGGAATTATGAAAAAGATAGCAAGGGAACAATGAAAAGAGAATCCGTCTTTGAAAGACATGAGAACGGATTATGGAAAAGTTCAAAAGACACAAAGGATGGAAAAACCTTTCTTTCATTTGACACACAGTTGGATGCTAATGGCAACTATGCCGGGGGCCAGTCTTTCGACTCTACCGGGAAAATGGAGTTTTACTACCTCGGCATTACGCAAAATGAATTCGGGCAGGTGAAAGCATGGAAACAGTATGATAAAGACAGTATATTCAGGGAGGAGGGAGAAGCGAGTTTTGATAAAAATCTTCAAACAGCATTTACTGTTAAGGATAGTGTTGGTAAAGTCAAGTCAAGTTCTACAAGTAAATACAATGACAAAGGAGAAATGACCGAATCATCAAACACTAACGTAACAAAAGATTCAACTACCACTAAGGTCACGAAATATAGTTACGATACACATGATGACCAGGGCAACTGGACACAGCGAACAGAATTTGATGACAAAGGAAAGGCAACCAGGATCGTTAAGAGGGTATATAACTACAGGAAGAAAGAAGAAAAGAAATAACTTATTCGCTGTTCGAAATATTGATGGTGATCGTTTTAAATAACGATCACCATTTTTATATCGACGAAATTCTAATGAACTTATAATTCAATAATAAGATCCGTATCAAATAACAAAATATTGGTTTTTTCGGTCGAAGAATTCACTCTTAGCCGGCAAGCTTCCTGCGCTTTTAATTATCTTTGCCGCATTGAATTATTGGAAGCACATACTACTGATTCTTCTTTTCTGTAAGGCCACAGTTGCCTTTAACGGGTCGCTTTTTGCAGCGACTTCTGGAGAAAATACACAGCATACCGTTGCTTCCAAAAATGATACGGACAACAAGCCTTTTTTACTAAAAAAAGATATAACACATGCAAGTGTTATTCTTATTACTAAAAAAGGGGGTAGTAATGCTCTTTCCTGTGATAAAACTAATAAGCTATCAGATATACACTTACTGGCAGGCAGGCAAAGGCTTAATACAACGGGAGACCGTAAGCTGATGAAACACCTCCTGCATAATTATCCTTCTCACAATTTCTGGTAAACATCGCCAGTCTCTCTATTCTCATGCACAATATTCAGGTCCCGGGCCGAGGTTGCTTCATGCATTGACCTATGGGGGACCATCTATAAACGATGTTTTATGAATAATGCTTTGGCTTTATTGATACTAAGTGTTCTTGTTTTCGCCTATTTTTTTCTCTTGCATAAACGAAATAGCAAGAAAAACAGGAGATGGCGAAACCCGTTATTGCGGACAAGAAAAAAGCTATCACAAGAGATCGCCAGTCTCATTGAAAAAGAAATAATAAACAATCAACTGATCGGCCTTGACAAAAAAAAGAAACGGGTTATCTTCTTTCATTTTGGAAGGGAAGAAGATGGTGTTATCAGTTTGTCTTTGTCGAAGATCGCCAGCTGTACGATCCATAAGCAAGCAGAAGAAATTGTTCACAGGGGAAGAAACAGGACAACATCTGAAAAGGAACTCAGCAGGGTATCACTACTTTTTTATTCGCTTAGAAAAACCCTACTGTTCGAGTTCGTTTTTTTTGACCAGGATAAAAATACAATCAATGAATTGCCACACCTCATAGACAGGGCCGAACATTGGGAAACACTTATTAAAAAAACAGGAGGCATTGGTATTGCCGCACACTAAATTATTTTTTGCATGATTCATTTGCCTAACCTGATCATCGACCTTACATTGATCCTTGGAGTGGCCGCTATTGTTACCGTCTTGTTCAAGTGGCTGAAACAACCACTTGTGCTGGGCTATATTATCGCGGGCATACTGGTGAGTCCGAATTTTACTTTTTTCCCTACAGTTATCGAATTGGATAATGTGAACCTGTGGGCAGAGCTCGGTGTCATTTTCCTGCTGTTCAGCCTGGGATTGGAATTCAGTTTTAAAAAGCTGGCACAGGTGGGAGGCTCCGCTTCGGTTTCAGCTTTTATAGAAGCGATAGGAATGTTGGCATTGGGGTATGGAACCGGTAAGCTTTTAAACTGGTCAACGATGGACAGTATTTTTTTGGGTGCCGCCCTTGCTGTTTCCTCGACAACTATTATTATAAAAGCTGTAGAAGAATTGGGATTGAAAAAGAAAAAATTTGCCACACTGGTATTTGGTATCCTGATCGTAGAAGATCTTATCACGATCGCGTTGCTGGTACTGCTTACCACGCTTTCAATGACACAGCAATTTGATGGAGGAGAGATGTTGCTTTCACTGGTAAAACTTCTTTTCTTCCTGATACTATGGTTTGTAACAGGAATATTTTTTATTCCCTCACTGCTAAAGCGTGTAAAGCCACTGATGAATGAAGAAACATTGCTGATCGTTTCGATTGCTATGTGTTTGCTGATGGTCTATCTCGCTTCCAAAGCAGGATTTTCGCCGGCATTGGGTGCATTCATCATGGGCTCATTGCTTGCTGAAACAACACAATCAGAAAAAATTGAGCATCTTGTAAAACCAGTGAAGGATCTTTTCGGGGCTATCTTTTTTGTATCGGTAGGTATGCTGATCAACCTGGAGATGATGAGCAATTATTTGCCATCCATCCTGCTGATCACTTTTGTTTGTATTGCCGGCAAGATCATCACTACAGGTTTTGGCGCTTTTATCTCCGGCAATTCGTTAAAGGTTTCCGTGCAAACCGGCATGAGCCTGGCACAGGTTGGAGAATTCTCTTTTATCATTGCCGCATTAGGCTTGTCGTTAAAAGCTACCAGTGATTTTTTCTACCCGGTTATCATTGCTGTTTCAGCCATTACCACTTTTACAACTCCTTATCTTATCCGGGCCAGTGAGCCAATGTACAATTGGCTCGATAGAAAACTTCCGGAGAAATGGCGCAAATCACTCATGCGCTACAGCGCCGAAGCCACCACAATCAGCGCGGCAAGCGACTGGCATAAAGTGCTACGATCATTTTTGATCAACATTCTTGTGTTCTCCGTTTTACTGGGTGCCATCATTTATAGTTCGGCAAATTATGCGTTGCCCTGGGTTGAACAACACATCAAATACAGTATTGGAGAAATTACAGCTGCTTTTATCACCTTATTATTAATGGTTCCTTTTTTATGGGGACTTGCCATACGCAATGAACAGAATGAATCATTTGCCAAGATATTCACGCAGCAAAAATATCGCGGACCAATATGGTTGATGAGAGGAATCAAAATCTCTCTCATCCTGTTCTTTATCGTTTTCCTGCTCGATCAGTTTTTTTCCTTATCGATTGCCCTGTATGCTGCGCTTTTCATGATCCTTTTCTTTGTCATCTTCCGGGCAAAAACGCAGGCCCTGTATGATCGTATTGAAAGACGCTTTATCCGGAACCTCAATGATAAAGAATTGCAGGAAGAATTGCGGATCATGGAAGAAAAGACCGGGAGAAGAAATGAATCACTGGCGCCCTGGGATGCACACATGACCAATTTTCATGTTGAACCCGAGGCCTCTTGCATTGGGAAGACACTTAGTGAACTGCGTTGGCGCGAACTGATCGGGATAAATGTCGCGATGATCAAGCGGGGAAGGATAACTATTATCGGGCCAACAAGAGATGACCAGGTTTTCCCGGGAGATAATCTTTTTATCATCTGTACGGATGCGCAGGAAAAAAAGATGAATGTGATATTGAGAACAAAGAACCTTGTTGAATCATCAAAAGAAGCCCAGGTGCAATTGGAAAAATTTACGATTGAAAACAACTCAGCTTTTTTAAATAAGACAATAAGAGAATCGGGTTTGCGAATTGCTACAAATGGTTTGATCGTGGGCATTGAGAGAGAAGGACAGCGACTGTTAAACCCCGAATCAACCATCCAGTTCCAGGAAGGTGATATTGTTTGGATAGTGGGAGAAAAAACCAGGCTGCAGGCATTAAAGAAAAAGGAAGGAAAATTGTAGTGATTGGCGATCACTTGTAATCATTGATAGAGATCCTTTGTTTACAAAAACTATATTCTACTTCATCATTGCTGCTTACAAATACCAACCTGTTTTGACAATGATCTGCGACGAGCCGGTGGTATAATTCAATACCTGCGGTATCAAGGTTGGTGCATGGTTCATCGAGCAAGACAATAGCGGTATCGGAAAAAATACATTGCGCCAGTTTTACTCTTTGTTTCATGCCGGATGAGTAATAACGGATCTGTTTGTTCACCGCTTTTTCCAAACCGATAATGGATATAATAGAGTCGATAGATACGTTAGGTAAAAAAGGTTTAAAGCCATGGTGAAATTCAAGAAACTCTCTTACTGTCATTTCTTCTATCAGTTCCAGGTAAGGCGCACTGATAGAAACATGATTATATATTTCCTCAACTGAGCATTGAGCATTGTTAATTGAATATTGAATATTTCCCTCACTCAATAACATCCCCCCACTCAATGTTTGTAGTAAAGTGCTTTTGCCCGAACCATTGGGACCGGTGATAGCATAAGAG
>DASVNY010000093.1:0-5360 GCA_036383615.1 Chitinophagaceae bacterium | reverse complement strand
GGATTTGTTGTAGATCATTTCCACCGTCTTTTTGGTAAACTTGCCGAAATCGACAAAAAACTCTTTTATTTTTTCGCCCACTTTCTCCATGGCTTCTTTGGTGGCGATTGCGGCATCCTGCGCCCCTTTTGTAAGCGTATTCTTTAATTCATCAGCTTTCCTCAATGCATCCTGCGTAATGTTTTTCGCGAGATCAATTGCTTTATTAGCCGTTTCCTTCATTACTTCTGCTGATTTTTTGGCAAATTCAATTGCCTTATCAAATGTTTCCTTTGCAAATTTGATGGCGTCGTTCGCCACATCTTTTATTTTGTCAACAATCGTATTTACAAGAAAATCTATTGAACTGCCCATACTGATAGTTATCTCCGGGCTGAATGACTGACCTGCAATCTTAAACTCCAGTTTTGCAGTAGCAGACGATTGAAGCATCGCGAGCTTTCCGCCAAAGGAAATACTCTTGATGCTAAACCCTTTCTTCAATTCATTAAAAAAAGGTATGTCGCCAAGCACAGCAGAAAGTTTATCCATGATCTTTTGCTGAACAGCGCCTACGTTTATCTGGACATTTACATTACTTGTATTGAGGATATCGCGAAAACTTCCAATCGACGCGTCAATAGTGCCATCGAGAAATTTATAGACTTTTCCTGCAGCTTTGAATTTATAGCCCGTTGGTGTTAGTTCAATCAATGTTTTCGCCTGCGCTACTTCCAATATAGTGAGCGACCCGCCAAGGTAAAATAACCTGTCGGAACCTGTTTCAGAAAAAGGAAGACCTCCCGGCTGATCCGATAATAAACCGGATACACCTTTGATGAGATTGTTTGTACTCAGGTCAACAAATAATTCAAATGGATCCGATTCATTGTATCCTGACAAGTGAAATATTTTAAAGCCATTGGCCGATATTTTAATAGGATCCATTTTCCCTTTCAGTGTTAATCCGCCTGATAAACTGCTAAGGCTTCCTTCAATACCTATGTCGAAGTAACCGTTCCACCCGGCAAATTTTCCATCAGCGGCCATTCTTAATCCCGGCGTCCAGTTGTCGCCCAACTTTAATGAGGTGTTACAGCTTTTTGTATAATCAGTTTCAAGTTTCAAACCAGAAGCCAAACTGGTAGGCGCATTGGGAGGAACGACTTTTAAATAAACATCCTTCAATTCCATGTTCAGGAAATCGTTCAGCACGTTTACATACGTATTCTTCTTGCTGCTGTATTTTGTTTTTACTGTGCCCGAGAGAAATTGATCAATAACATTGGCAAGGCTTAGCTGGCAAAATCTTGCCAGCAGCATATTTTGGGTAAGTTCATTATAATTTACCGCCACTGTCATATCACCAATAAGGGCTCCGTATTTCATTTGCCCCGCGAAAAAAATATCATCCGGAATGGGGATATAAGAAGTGGCTGAAGCGAAACTTAGCCCTGTTTTGAATTTTAAACTGTTGAAACCAATTCCCGGTAGCCCATACACATTCTCCCAATTGGAAAGCATAGAACCGGAACCACCGAGAGTGGCAGAACCATCCACTCCGGGTTTGATAAATATATTTGCAGCAAACTCAAGTGGCTTCGCTTGTGTGGGATCGAGTAACATGGCCCAGTTAACTGCAAAAGAAAATTCCGCTGTTTGACTGACAGGTGACACCATCAGGCTCAGTTTAAAAGCCGACAATCTTCCTATTTCAGTTCCTTTGACAGTAAGGGCCATATTATTGTTGAAATTGACATCGCCCTCGAGATTAAATTCTCCGGTTGTAGAAGCCGGAACATTGGCCCTGAACATAACACTCTGGATAGGATTGGCTCCAGTCAGCAGTTGCATAAATTCAGGAGCAAAGGCACGAAGTGGTTGCGTGAGTTTATACTTTGTAAGCAGATCATTAACAGGTATCCAGGCAACAAATGATAGCCCTTTTTGGATTTTTGTATTTCCCGATCCGAGGTTAGCGAAAATCGGGAGATTGGTTTCTACCGCATCTTCAAAAGTGGAAATCACAAATGCGATATTGGTGAGACCCAACTTACGCATGTAACGGATAGCCTTAACATCATCATTCGATTCCGGCAATGAAAAACCAGCCATTATACCCCAGGTATAATTCTTTGTTGCAGTTGGAGCTGTTGGCGCAGGTGCCGGTGGTGCATCCGGATGATCAGGTGGCAATGGTGGCGGAACTGCAGCGCTGCTATAGGCTCCCGTCAAACTCGTATTTATATTCAACGTATCAGCAGCAACGGGTGTGTTATCCAATGTAACCCGTTTAACCATGATATTGATATTCCCCAATGGCGAAGCGCCATCGAATATGAAAGAATAGGAACAAGGCTTAACCGTTAATTTAGCTGAAGTAAGTGTGAGCAGGCTATTAACGCTTGCAGGAATAAGTGATTTATCAATTTCGAGATTCTCCGCAATGCTGTTTATTGAAAGATTGCCTATCTCAAATTTCAACTCCCAATCCTTAGGATTCTTTGTGAGGTTCGACTGAACCATGAAGCTAACCGGGTTGCTGCTGACTCCCCAAAGCACTGTCGCGTTGATAATACCCGTAATGCTGGATTGTCCCAATGGATTACTGACTTTATAACCCAGCCCCACCTTGGATAGTTTCAAGGCTTTTAAACCAAAAACCGGCAAATCACTTGGGATTGAAAAATCAACCCCGATATTGGAAACAGTGAGTGTGTTACTGAAATTGATATAGTACTTACTCAGCAACATACTTCTCTTCACATCGCCTGGCAGGAAAAACTGCAGCCACTCTCCTGACTTCATCACAGATGAAATATTTTCATCACTCAGTTTTTGTCCTACCGGCACACTCACTTCAAAAGATCTGATCAATCCCCCCTGGTCGAATTTGGCAGAGAACCCAATCTTTGTGAGATTGAAAAAATCACATTCTCCACTAAGTGTTTTGGTTTGATCAGATTCAGTAAGCGTGCTGGTGCTGATCTTGATATTTGCTTTGTCCACTACTCTTCCCACCTCGTTAAGCATTGCCATCACAAGATCTTCCTGTGACGAAGGAGCCGAACTCTGTGCATTTAATGTTCCGCTTAACAAAAGGAAACTATACAAGAAGACTGATAAAAGCTTTTTCATCGCAGTATGTTTTGCTTGAATAATTGGGTTATATGAATTTCAACGGGCACGTCAGGCTCTTAACCTGTTTATTGCATACAGTTTAGCCAATATGCTTTTCAGGCGCTGCTTATAACTTGCGTCAAACGCGGCTGTATTAGATGAAGGGTTACCATTTTTTAACTGGTTCAGGTCCTCTGCAAGCTGGTCTATTTTGCTGTTATCTTTTATAGGCAAACTCTTCGCTGTCTTGTTCAGCACGGCCAGGTTACTTCGATAAAAATCATCCTGGATAATAATGAAATCATTGGTGAATTTTTTATACCGGTCCACCATCTCAAATACATTGAGGCAGTATCCTACAAGTTCTTTTATCTCTTCTGTTTCCCCTTTTGCTTTAAAATTGAAATCAGCAGCTGAAGAATTAGTGAGATCAAAAAGAGCAATCACCTGCTCACTGGCTGATCCTGAAAGATTCACTTTTTTGCTAATCTCTTCCTGCAGGTGCCTGATCTCTTCCAAATAATCCCGGTATTCAATTTCATGCTGGTACAAAGCATTTTCAAAACTGTTATTGATCTTGTCAAGCTCATTGTAAAAAACAATATACGGCTGCAACTGTCCATTGAAACGAAGCAGGAAATCACGGGTAATCGGGTTGGTCACGTCAACAATAAGAGAATCTGCTTTACGACCCATTCGTTCAACTCTTGCTTTATAGGTATTAAAAGAGGAGAACCCTGAAAATATGCCTGTGAGTAGTTGAACCGGCGGAAAGGTTCTTTTCAATCCTTCAAAGAAATCAGATGTTTGTCCTCTTAATCTTTTACGATCCGGCTCGGCAAGCGGTATCAGGCCAATATTGTCTTCCAGTGTTTTCAGCACCACATCCTGCAATTGAAATCCCAATGCTTCACTGGTAGGGTTATTAATATCAATAAGTTTTTTGTAAAGAATATTCTGCGTTCGCGCCCCGCTGATCTCCATAACCCCCTGCTGCATTTCTTTGATGATCTCGATACCGTTTACAATTATTTTATAGTTCCGCTGGTATCGTGCTTTATCACTTTGCAGTTCGGTTTCCTGCAACTGGCGGATCACTTCCTTGAGTTTTGCTACTTCAGCAACCAGGTTATCGTTTACTTCTTTACCATCAGGAATACCGTATTGGGAGTAGCCGGAAACTGTTAGAACACTAACAACCAGCAATGACAGAATTGCTTTCATAATTGGAGACTTTAATCGTTTTACTATTTCATTTCAGGTTCTCAACGGGCCAGAAAAAATATTCTTCTTTGCCTGCATACTTATTGATCAGGCTTTTTACATCGAGGAAAAGACGATTACCCGGAAGAAGAACACCTTCATACATAACAATACCTTCTTCGCTCTTCAATGAAAAGCTTAGCAAACTGTCTGACTTAATTTGATAGCGACCCTTCGAAGGAGATTTGTGTTCTTTCTTGAACCAGGGAACCAGGTTTTGGGGATTGCCGGCCGTCGTATAACCAATAACGGTCCCATCTTCATAAAACCGTAGATAAAAACGAAAGGGATTCAGGCTATCTGATTGCGTATGATAAAAGCCATTGTAATTGATCTTTCCGGGAGTTGCACCAGTTTGAGAAAGACCATGAAAAGAAAGAAATAGCAGGCCGGTAAATACAGTTAGTTTCAGTTTCATTAGTGTAGTGGCCCGTTTCTCCAGGCCCACCCAAACCTACTGGCTGCAAATGCTACTGTCTTTCTCGAATTCGACAAAAGCTATCATTTTTTCGCCATGGTGAAAATACAAACTCAATATGCAACAAGCTGATTAGCTGGCTATCACGCTGTTTTTTGGTTTAGAAATTCGGTGGGTGTTTTACCAAACTCGTCTTTAAAACATTGGGTAAAGTAAGAAGCGGTATCAAAGCCGACCGAGTAGGCGGCTTCGGAAATATTATGTCCTGAAGAAAGCATCACCGCGGCTTTTTGCAACCGGTAACGGCGAATAAATTCCACCGGGGTTGTATTAAGAATAGCTTTCAGCTTCCGGTTCAGGGTCCGTTGGCTCATGTTCATACTGCGGGCCAGTGCATCAACAGAAAAGTCAGGGTTGATCAGCAGCCCATCCAGGTGACTGTAGAGTTCCTGGATAAATATATCGTTTACATGCGGCAGTTTTTTTAAGGGGGTCTCGGGTAATAATTCCCTGCGAAGATGATTGCGTAGTCTCTCCTGCTGCTGCACCAGGTTTTGCAAACGAACCTCCAGTTCATCCC
>DASVNY010000092.1:0-5422 GCA_036383615.1 Chitinophagaceae bacterium | reverse complement strand
TATTCGCGGGAGCATGTTCGGCTACATAGGTAGCAGCACCGCCATATTCACCACCGAGTGCAAGACCTTGTAGCAACCGCAACAACAAAACGAGCAATGGAGCAGCTATACCAATTGTTTTATAACCAGGCACTAAACCGATAAGGAAAGTGGAACCACCCATTAATACCAGTGTCAGCAGGAAAGTATATTTTCTGCCGATAAGATCGCCCAATCTTCCAAATACCAAAGCGCCAAATGGGCGAACGATAAAGCCAGCTGCAAAAATGGCAAGTGTACTTAATAAAGCGGCCGTACTATTGCCTTCGGGGAAAAATTCTGTTGAAATGGTTTTAGCAAGCATTCCGAAAATATAGAAATCATACCATTCGATCATGGTGCCCACGGATGAAGCGGCAATGACCTTGCGAATGCCCGAAGCGCTGGTTGTTGGGTTCATCATTCAAAATACGAATTGATTGTATGTAATGGATAATTTTTTTACAAGTAGTAGGTTCTGCTTGTCTTCGTACATTTAAGGCCGCAAATAAATTGCCATGGCATATCCCTATCAAATAACATCACTGGAGCAATATCACAAGGACTATAAGAGAAGTGTGGAAGATCCCGAAGGTTTTTGGGCCGATGTGGCGCAACATTTCTATTGGAGAAAGAAATGGGACAAAGTGCTGGAATGGAATTTTAAAGAACCTAAAGTGGAATGGTTTCGCGGCGGTAAACTGAATATTACGGAGAATTGCATTGATCGTTACCTCGAAACATTAGGTGATAAACCTGCGATCGTCTGGGAACCAAATAATCCAGAAGAAAGAACAAGAGTTGTTACGTACAACCGTTTGCATAAAAGAGTTTGCCAGTTCGCACAGGTATTGAAGAATAATGGAGTGAAAAAAGGCGACAGGGTTTGTATTTATATGGGCATGGTGCCGGAACTGGCTTATGCCGTATTAGGTTGCGCAAGAATTGGTGCTATTCACAGTGTGATCTTTGGTGGTTTTTCTGCACACAGTATTGCTGATAGGCTGGATGATGCAAAGGCGGAATATATTGTTACCTGTGATGGCGCTTATCGCGGGGCAAAAGATATTCCATTAAAAAGCGTGATCGATGATGCATTGATTGGCAACAAAACGGTGAAGAGAGTTATTGTTTATACAAGAACAAGAACACCCGTGAGCATGATAAAAGGAAGAGATGTGTGGTGGGAAGATGAAATGGAAAGAGCAGAAGAAACCATGGGAGAAGCCCCTTCCCGACCTTCCCCGGAGGGGAAGGAGAACGGCCGCTCACTGCAGAGAGAAACTGCAAGAAGATCGAGCTATGGATTATTAAAAGAGCTTAGCCAAAAAAATAGAGATAATCCAACCGAAGAAGAAAATATATTATGGGAGTATTTACGTGCTAATAAGACTGGTTATCATATAAGGAGGCAACATATCATAGACGAGTTTATTACAGATTTTGTTTGTTTAAAGAAGAAACTGGTAATAGAAGTTGATGGAGGTTATCATACGTTGAAGGAGCAACAGGAATATGATGAAATGAGGTCTGCTTTTTTAGGTGAAAATGGATTTAAAGTAATCAGATTTACAAATGAAGAAGTGAGAGGGAATGTTAATTCAGTAATACAAAAAATTAAAGAAGTTTTAGAAACTACTCCCGATGCAGAAAGAGGAAAAACGAATTATACAGGGTCTTCGCAAGTCCTTCCCTCCGGGAAGGATTTAGGATGGGCTGCTACTGAAATGGACGCCGAAGATCCTTTGTTTATTTTATACACGTCGGGAAGCACCGGCAAACCAAAAGGAGTGGTACATAGTGTTGCCGGTTATATGCTATGGACGAATTACACTTTTATAAATGCATTTCAATATAAACCCGGGGATGTTCATTTCTGCACAGCTGATATTGGATGGATCACTGGCCACAGTTATATATTATATGGTCCCTTGAGCGCCGGTGCCACTTCATTAATGTTCGAAGGCATTCCTACCTGGCCCGATGCAGGAAGGTTCTGGGATATTGTTGACAAATACAAAGTGAATATTCTCTACACAGCGCCAACGGCTATCCGCAGCTTGATGGGATTTGGTTTGGAACCATTGAAAGGAAAAGATCTTTCATCTTTAAAAGTGCTGGGAACAGTAGGTGAACCGATCAATGAAGAAGCATGGCACTGGTATGATGAAAATGTAGGAAAGAAAAAATGCCCGGTTGTTGACACCTGGTGGCAAACGGAAACAGGCGGTTGTCTTATTTCTAACCTGGCGGGAGTGACGCCGGCCAAACCTTCCTGGGCAACATTGCCGATGCCCGGTGTGCAACCACTATTGGTGGATGAAAATGGAAAAGAGGTAACGGAGAAAGATGAACATGGGTTATTGAAAGGAAATCTTTGTATCAAAGCGCCATGGCCCGGTATTATTCGCACTACTTATGGTGATCATGAAAGATGCCGTACGAATTATTTTGCCACCTACGAGAATTTATATTTCACAGGTGATGGTGCATTGAAAGACGAGGAAGGAAATTATAGAATTACAGGAAGGGTGGATGATGTGTTGAATGTAAGGGGTCATCGTATCGGCACGGCCGAAGTGGAGAATGCGATCAATATGCATGCGGGTGTGGTAGAAAGCGCCGTGGTTGGTTATCCGCATGATGTGAAGGGCCAGGGGATTTATGCCTATGTTATTTTTAACAGCAAGCATGTGGATGATGAGCTAACGAGAAAAGATATTCTGCAAACCGTTTCCCGTATTATTGGACCCATTGCCAAGCCGGATAAAATTCAATTTGTGCCGGGGCTGCCTAAAACAAGAAGCGGAAAGATCATGCGACGCATATTGAGAAAAATAGCGGAAGGTGAGACGGCTAATTTGGGTGATACAAGCACGTTGCTTGATCCGGGAGTGGTGGAGGAGATAAAAAACGGAAGAATGTAAAATGTAAAACGCGAAATGTAAAAGTAAAAAAGCAGCACGGATACGGCTGCTTTAATAGGTTTTTCCAAATGCGTTTATACTGCAAATTTCATTGCAAAAATCAAGCCTTCTGTCAGGTAGCCGTCACACAATTGTGAAGGAGTCCTAAAAGTTTTTCAGGAATATAATTTTGAAAAACTATTTTTGGCCGATCACTCATGAACAATAACAATAGGTCCAAAAAAAAATTTGTATCTGTACTTCGCTGGATAGGCTGGGTATTGCTGGTGCAATTTGTTTTGATGAATATCAGCGCGGCTTTTTATGCGTATAAGTTCACCCATTTCTATACGAACTTACCTGTTGAAGAAGGTTCTCCAAATATTTTTCAAAAAACCTGGAAGCTGTTCACCGGCCCAAAGTTTCAACGATCATCCATTAATGAACAACCGGTATTTCCCTACCAGACCATTCACTTAAAAACTGCCAAAGGATTGAATATCGAAGCCTGGTATGGACAAACGGATTCGGCAGCCAAGGGTACCGTTATTCTTTTTCATGGCATTACTGTCAGCAAAACACAAATGCTGGAAGAAGCTTATGAGTTCAGGTATTGGGGTTATAATGTGATGCTGGTAGATCTCAGGGGGCATGGAAACAGTGAAACTAATATAACAACGATCGGCGCCAGGGAATCGGAAGATGTAAAACTGGCCTGCGATTTTGTTGCGCAAAAAGGAGAGAAGAATATTTTACTATTTGGCAGCTCGCTCGGAGCCGTGGTGATCACTAAAGCAATTGCGGATTACCAGTTAACGCCTTCCGGTATCATTATCGAAATGCCTTTTCTTTCTTTGCAGGCTTATTTAAAAGGAAAAGCAAGAATGCTGGGATTTCCTCAACAGCCATTTGCTTTTTTAACCACTTTCTGGATAGGAGTGGAGAAAGGCTTTAATGGATTCAGGCATAACACAACCCGCTATGCAAAAAAGATCAATTGCCCCGTGCTGATGCAGGTAGGCGCAAAAGATGAATTGGTATTACAGGCAGATAGCGAGAAAATTTTTAATGCTATCGCTTCTAACGATAAAAAACTAATTGTGTATGAAAAGGCCCAGCATGAATCATTTCTTCATCATGACCCAACGAGATGGAGAAGTGAGGTAGAAGCTTTTCTTAAAAAGATACATTGATCATTTTCGGATCATCACCTTTGCTCCTGCCTGTGTGAAGCCATACACTTCTTTCACGTCATCGTTCTTCATCGAAATACAACCAAGTGTCCAGTTTTTGTATTTATCGATCACAAAATCTTCATGTGGCCAGGTGCCATGAATGCCGATACTGCCGCCAATTTTTGCATTGGCAGGAATTTCTCCTCTTTGTTTTCGCTGGTTGAACTTTTCACGGCTTTCGGCAGTGGGATAATCTAATGCAAGGAAACGGCACCATTTGTCATGCACCCGTTTGCTGACAATGCTGAATGTTCCCTCAGGCGTGTTTTTATCGCCTTCCATTTTTTTATCGGCGAGGCTGTTGTTGCCAAACACCACGGGATAGGTCGCATACCAGCCCTTGGAATCATATACACTTAGCTCGTAGTCCGACTTGTCGATAATAATGGAAATAGATCCTACCGGACCTGCCGTTGCATTATAACGTTTGAAAGACCGGCCTGTTTCTTTTGTTTCAGCATGGCGAACATCCGATACAGATACCAGCAGGCCGCTTCCCAGCACCACGGATGTGAGTACGAAAATGGTTTTCATTGTGATTTGCGTTTTCGGTAAGGCCAGTTGTACCACGGATTAAAAAGGGGCCGTGTTTGTTGGCTAAAATCAGTAACCGTCCAACGCTTCAAACGAAATGCCACGAAACTTTATTTTTAGCTGTGGATATGTTTTAACTGCTCATTTAGAAAAACTCCTGCGAAGTCTTGCAGCGGCTTTTTCAATACAGCAGGGGATTGTAGCAAGAAAAATGTCCCGCTAAACGGCGGGACATTTTGAGTAATAACTTATTAACATTTTTACCAGTTGCTGAAGCGGAAGCCCAATGTGTAGGGTGTCATGTCAAGACTCTTATCCCACATATTGTCCATCGCATAACTTCCATACAACCTGACCGGGCCCAGTGATAGTTCACCGATATAAGAAAGCTTGAAACGTTTCAGGTCAAAATCATTTTTCACTTTATCTACATCGCCGTCTTCTTTGGTTTTGAAGCGGGCCGAGTAAAGATAGCCTGCGCTAACACCGGCGCTGATACCAAATCCATTGGAACGGCGCGGAGTGAAATTAAAATTGATCATCATAGGAACGGTTAAGTAATCTGCCGCGAGCTTCACCTTCTTAAACTCTTCTGCTCCTACAGCGATCAGGGTCGGGTTCTTTGAGAAAATAATATTCCTGTTCTCAAAATGATAATTGTTTAGTTCAAGACCCAATCCATATTTCAGATTCACTACATGTTTGACCAGGTTCAGTTTTTGCATGAAG
>DASVNY010000091.1:0-4142 GCA_036383615.1 Chitinophagaceae bacterium | reverse complement strand
ATCTTCTTAAAATTCCCGTCCATTTCGATCATATTTTCTTTCAGCTTCACATAGTGCAAAGTGCTGTTTCCCCAAAACAGGTAAGCCTGTCCATCATTATCGATAAAAACAGAAGGATCGATATCATCCCAACTGATCTTGGCCTCGGTGGTCATATCATTGGTGATAAGTGCTTTTCCGATCGCATCTTTGAAAGGCCCTGTCGGACTATCGCTCACTGCCACACCGATCGCTTTTCCTCTATGCGTGCTGTCGTGGGTAATGGCCACAAACCAATAAAACTTTCCATTTCGTTCAATCACCTGGCTGGCCCATGCATCATCTTTCGCCCATTTGAAAGCTTTTACATCCAATGGCGATGGATGCTCAATCCAGTTAAGCATATCGGTAGTAGAAAAACATAACCATTCATGCATCACATAGCGGTTCTCTTTGGCTGGGGCTACATCATGACCAGTATATAGATAAACTTTATCCTTATAAACCAATGCAGCGGGATCAGCAGTGAACTTATGGCGAATGATCGGGTTGCCATTTGACTGAAAACTTGTGTCCTTTCCCTGGGAATAGCCCAGGTTACCCGTTAATATCAATACAAGTAATCCTAATAAAAGTCTTTTACGCTGATTCATTTTCTGTTTATTAAAAAATTACCCGGGACTCATTATTTCTCCCGTATCAATGTCACATCATCTATATAGCAGTAAGTATTGGCGCCACTTTCTGCCATAAACCCGATCTCCAATTTCTCATTCGTGACAGCTATACGTTTAACCTTGATAGTTTCCCAATCCTTCTTTTTACCTCTGATAAGAAACGTGCGGGTCTTTCCATCAATGTTTATATAAATTGCCAGTTTACCAAAGCCATTTCCTTTCTTTATTCTCGCCGTCAATGTATATAGCCCGTTTTCTAATTTTACATAAGGAGACGATGTGATCACCTGCGATACCTTTCTTTTAAAATCTACTTTATCGCTGATGTTTAAACTCTTTTCACCAACAACCAATTTTCTTTCCTCCCTGGTATTGTGATGATTTAAGAAAGGAGTGGAATTGGTATCAAGACTGATCGCTGTTCCTTCAATTACTGTTGTTGCCCAGCCCAGTAATTCCTTTTGAATTGGCTTCACTGTGCTGGGTATCGTTTTACGATCAGCCTCAAAACTTCCATTCTTTATATAATTATTATCGGCAGCTACTGTCCATTCACCTGTTTTTGCATCAAGGTTCCAGGAGCTAAGTGAATTGAAATAAGGTAAGGTATCGTTGAACGAGAGCGGAAACCATTGGTTATATCCCAAACCATTGCCGGCAAAATTCGCCCATCTATCACCACAATAAACAACCGTCTCCTGTTTGCTTCCTTTTACGTTGAAGAAAAAACCAGTTTGTGTAACATGTGCATAGTCATCTTCACTTCCTTTCATCACCTGCATATCGTTGGTTGGCAGGTAAGGCCCACGAATATCATTGGCAACTAAATAATAGGCATAGGAAGCATCCCACCCATAGATATTGGATGCGGCCATATAATACTTCCCCTTGTATTTGAACATACAATTACCTTCACGGCTCTCACCCCTGAATACCTGTGTGCAATCCAACAGGTTTATCATTCCGTCTTTCACTCCTATTTCTGAAACATAGATCTTGTTGCGGCCATTCCCATAGGAATAGATCAAATATGATTTACCACTGTCCTCATCAGTAAATACTGTTTGATCGCCAGTATTGGTCGTGCCGATCATATCCTTCATGTTTATCTTCTGGTGCCATTTGAATTTTCCTGTTGGTTGATCAGTCACAGCTATCAGCACTTCGCTGCCATGCTGTACAAATAAGGCGTATTGCTTACGTTCTTTTATATAAGCCACACCCAATCTCCCTACCCATGTATTCTTTCCATCTTTTAAAGCTTCGTCTCTCGTCAACACATCAGCTTCAAAGGTCCAGTTCACCAGGTCAGTTGAACTATAACAGGTAACGGATCTGAAAGTGCATTTTGGTAATGTAACGGAGGGATCATTACGATAGGTATCGGCTTCGTCGTAATTCACGCCATACCAATAAAATTTCTGCAAACCGGTGACTGGATCATTGAACTTAAAAATTCCACCGCCCTGGCTATTGATGCTCTGCCCATCTTTTGTTTTCCAGAAAACATCATTCTTAATATTCAGTAACTGCCCTTGTACATGCAGGCAGATCGTGATCAGCAGCATGCTTAAACAACAGTATCTGAATGATCGTATCATGGAATTTCGGTTAGCTTAATTACCATCAGGTTTTACCGATGTTATAAATGAACTCAGTGGCCAGTAGAATTTTTCAAAGGGCAATGGTTTCGCAGGATCGTAAGAGCCCACATCACTGCGGATGAATTTTGCCAGGGGAAGATGCTGTTCACGAATGCTTTTTACAATACACTTCGCCAGTTCATAGGCCCCATACGTATTAAAATGTGTATTGTCTTCCAATTTTGCTGACTGACCAGGAAATGTATTGGCCGGGTAATGAACAAATGCTTTAACAGATCGCTCCGGCCCCCATGTTTCATAAAGCACTTTACTCATCGCGTTCAGATCAACAAGGGCGACCTTTTCTTCCTTAGCAGTTTGTCTTACCGCATCGGGATATTCCAATAATGTGTTGTTGATATGCCCTGCTGAATCAAAATTTCTCCGGTGCATGGAAGTGACCAATACTGGTATGCCTCCTTTTTTTCTTACTTCACGAATGTATAGTTGCAGGCTTTTCTTGTAAGTGGTAAAGGGCCCCACTCCTTCTCCTTTTTGTTTTTGGTCATTATGCCCGAACTCGATAAATAAATAATCCCCGGTTTTCATGAGGCTCAGTATTTTTTCCAGCCTTCTCGCATTGAGAAAAGAATTCAATGCTTCCCCGCTTTCTGCATAGTTTGCCACGACAACTTTTCCCGGAACTAAAAACCGCGGTAACATCTGACCCCATGATGCCCATGGTTCGCGACTCTGATCCACCACCGTAGAATTGCCTGCGAGGAAAATTGTGGTAGCTGTTTTGTTTGCCGTGATCTCAACTGCACAAACTTTGGGCAATGAATCATTGAATTCGATCGTCAGCAGGTTATCCCAGTGGAGATAATCGGATTCTCTCGATTTTAACTTTACATAGCTCACAACTTTCCCTTGTGCATCACGGATCAAACTATCCCTAACATGCACAGTAAAGTGTTGGGTGTTGAGTTTTCCCTTTGCTGTTCTTATATTTTCCAGCATAAGTCGCCGGCACTCTGCACGAACTGTTGTTGCCGATATTCCTTTTGTATCTCCAAGAATTAATTTGACATCATAATTTCCTTCGGGGAGTTTTACAGAAAAATAGAAAGGCTTATCTGCAGTTATATAATCACCGGTCAGTGCATTACCTCCCCTGTCAACCGAACTTACCACAGAACCATGCGAAAACCCATAGCCTTTTTGCTCATTGTATTTTGAATCGGCTGTAATGCCAATATATCCCGGCGCCGTTCGTTTGCCACCAAAATCAAATTTATATAGCGGCGATTGCGCTGACGCACCCAATATGAAACAGGTATGCAATAAGAAAAGAAATGTTCTCATCAGCGATAACCGATTTTAATAATTGTAAATGAACGTGGCTTAATATCCAGCTTTATATTTCTTCCTTTAACAGTCATCTTTCTTCCAGTTGGTAAAACTTTCGCTGGCTGATCCAACGTGTTGTAAATAAAAAGCTCGTTATGGTACATTTCGTCAACAGTCGCTTCCCCTGCCAATGACTTTACCCCGTCAATCTTAATGTCAAAATTTTCCTCCTTATCAGCAGCATTCACCAGTTTCAGGATCACTTGTTTTGTTGGCTGATCAATAACGGCGCTTGCATATAGACTGTCTTTTCCCGATAAGGGCTGGCCGTTCAATAATGCCGGAACAACCTGTGTGCCTTTATTCAATGAAAAAAGTTGCTGCACATAGTAATTGGGTGTTGCCACTGCACGGAGATTATCAAACCATATAAGATCGGGTCGCCATTGCCATGCATCCACATGTGCCAGCAATGGAGCATAGGAACTCATCAGCACCACATCTGCATTTCTTTCGAGCCCTGTCATAAACGCCGCTTCTGCCAATGCACTCA
>DASVNY010000090.1:0-1655 GCA_036383615.1 Chitinophagaceae bacterium | reverse complement strand
TTTGAAGAGATAGTAGAGACCGTGTCCGAAAATTTTCTCCTGCCTAATTCAAAGGTATAATCAGCGTGACCTGCGATCAAATCAGCGAAAATCCGCAAGAAGATCAAATTAGTGCACCCGCGAATATCACCTGTAATGAGCTACATTTCTATACCTTCTTCTCCCCTGCCTGGCTTTGTATCGAAATGCAAGAAATACTAAAACTATCCCTGTTACCAGGGAGTACAAACCAAACATAGCGGATAAAGTAACAGTGCCTGCGAAAGGATTTGTGAGCATCAGCATAGCGATAAGAATACAAAGTAGTATAGTAAGGATATACCAACCCTCAGTATTTCTTCCCCGGGAATTAGTGGTTTCGAGCATTTGTTTAATTCCTGAAAAGAAAGACCACAATATAAACAATGAAAGCAGTGCAATCATGGCTATAAATGAATCAAAATAAGTGAGGGCCGCTATTAAAATGCCTGCACCCGAAATAAGTAATAACCATTGCTGGTTTCTTCTCTTGTTTTGCACTACAGGTGAAAACAGTACTGATAGTAACCCGTCAGCGATCATGAATCCACCCAAAATAATAACAAGTGTAACAAATCCTTGCTCCGGGATGATAAGTGTCAAAATACCAAATAGGGTAACAAATATGCCCCGTACCAGGTACAGCAGCCATTGATCGGAAGAGGTCTTGTTCATCGTCGTCTTTATTAATAGTGATTAACAGATCATTTATCGCCTATATAATTCATCAAAAACCAAACCTCTCTGAAAATGGGTCGTAAAAGATCATATTTTCTTCCCCCGATAGTATGAACTGGGCAAAATTCTACACAGATCTTCCCCATTTGTGTTATTGTTTTAGAAGAAATACCTCATAATAAAACCCCCGGCGTGAGCCGGGGGCCAGTTATTCGCTAACAATTACTTCATGTGAATGAGGTAGTTGATAAATGTATCCAGGTTTCCAAAAAATGAATTCTGTTTACCTGTTTACTTGCTAATAACTATTTATAGTAGTTCGAATAACATGCCATGAAGTTTATTGTGAACAACTTTAAAGGATCAGCGTTTGCTGCTTTTTTTCTTCGATGCAGCAGGTTTTCTTTTTGTTCGTGTTTTTTTTGTTGCTGCTTTTTTGGTAGCCGTCTTTTTTGTTGCTGCTTTTTTTGTTGGCACTTTAGCGCCTGCTTTGCGGGCTTCGGATAAACCAATAGCAATTGCCTGCTTTCGGCTTTTTACTTTTTTTCCGCTTCCGCTTCTTAATGTTCCATGCTTGCGTTCATGCATGACCTTTTCAACTTTATCCTGTGCTTTTTTTGAATACTTTGCCATAAATAATGTTATAAGAAATGAATGCCACGATTATTAAAAGAATGAGAGAAGAGAACACGGATAACACTGATCTAACAGACTTGCACACCCCCTGCCGGCCAATGTCGTTTAGTTAAGGCCCCACCAAGTAAAAATTGAACGTTGAGCATTGAAAATCGAACATGTTCTTATACTAGCATGGGAAATTCTCAATGTTCAACGAACAATTTTCAATACTCAATTATAAAAATCTTCTTAACTAAACGACATTGCCCTACGGCCAGCGCCCTCCCCACCACCACCTACCAATTTCTTCTCAAACAAATGCTCTCCTTATCAGCAGCATC
>DASVNY010000089.1:0-1891 GCA_036383615.1 Chitinophagaceae bacterium | reverse complement strand
TACCGCTACAAACCAAATGACCCAAACCACTTTGCTCCAGGTGGTTTTTTTATTTCTATTCAATCCTGCTTCTTTCTTCTTTTTTCTGCGCAATGCTACTTAAAGCTGCGCAAAACGGACAGTGAGGCTTTGCCGCGCTATTATGTTTGTGGCCTAACCATTCAATAGAAATAATATGGGCTACGATTTTGATGCGCCGTTTACCTGGAACGAGGAAGAAGATAAAAAGCTTTTAGGAAGTTTGTTTCCGCAGGGAATACAATCGCTGGAGAATATCCGAAGCAATAGGCTTTCACCGTCTGACTCACCATTTGGAGCGAACAGCATATTTGCAGATCCATGCGACGGAAATTGTGAACATAAAGCCGATTTTACCAGCCCGATTGATGATGGGATGAACCTTGTCCTCCTTGCCAAAGATCTGAATCCTATGCCAGAAGCATCCTTGGAGGTGCTTCCTTTGGAAAAGAATAAATTTAATTACCAGCGCTATTTAACGCAGCGCTACAAGGTATTGCCCCGCATCGGGGATCTGGACCCTGTTAAAATCGGCGCCAATAAAGAAATTGAATACACTGATGCTTTGGGTAATCTCAAATTCACCAAAACAGATGTATTACTTAATAAAGTGGAATGCTGTGTTAATACAATCCCTCACCTAAATTACCTGGTCAGTCCTACCAACTGCTACTATTGCTTGTTTTATATTTATAAAGGAACAGAAGAAAATATCCATTCATTCACCGGGACCCTTTTGGAACTTAAAGAAGGGAAAAAGTATATCGCTATTGAACTATTGTTTCGCAACGCTGACAATATGATAACTTTCTTAAAAGCATCAAACAGAGAATTATTCAGCAATGATTTTATAAATAAGATTACCAACAAATTTCTCGAAGAGTTGGGTAAAGCAGAAGGAGAGCCTGAGAAAATAAATTCCCTTTATGAAAAGATACCTGGGTTTGTAGTAAAGAAAATTGCGGGCATGCCCGGTGGAGAAGGTAAATTATTTGATCATCTTTCTATCTTGCTGGACTATGATGACAAAGGCCGCTGGAGCAATTTCCGCGACAGCAGTAATGCCGTGATCAACCTGATGAGAGGTTTTGCTGACCCTCGATCTTTATTTCAAAAATTATTTGATGACCCTTCACTGATCAAACGCATCTATGATGACATGGATGGAAGTTCAGTTGAAGATAAAATAGGAATGCCCAACAGGAGTATATTCTGTTCTTTTCTCAAGTCATTGTGCGACGTGAACACTGATTCTTTAAATTACACTGGCAAAGTATTTTTCTACGGAAATGGCCACAAACTTGATAGCAATATTGACGAACGCCATGACAAGTATCCCGGCAAGATATTCCTCCTGCAAAAAAAATCCGGCGATCCAATACCTCCAGATACAAAAGGGGACATGCAAAATTATTGGCCCAAACCTTTCATCCCTGCTAAATTGCAAGAAGAAGAGCCACCCGTAACTTCTGTGCAGAATGATGATGATTATTATTTTCATCCCCTCGATATAGTGATACTTGTTGATGCAAAAACCGGGTTTCCTCATTTTGTACCGGCCATTTTTGTAAAGGATCTTTCGGATGAGGCTGAACAGGCAGAGATAAACAGGCGGTTGCGCATCGGCATTGATATTCTGATCGCAGTATTTTCTCTGGTCGTACTGAAAAGCGGTATCGGTTCATCACTTTTCAGGGCCAGCCTTGCTGTGGATGCAGGGGCTGCTTTGACCGATGCCCTGATAACTGGATATGAAGAGGAACTTAACCAGACCAAAGAAGGTCGTGAATTTTTAACCGCCTGGAATAATATTTATACAGGTTATGCCACGATCACCGGTTTGGCTGCAGTGCGCCTGGTATTTAATACAGGA
>DASVNY010000088.1:0-2940 GCA_036383615.1 Chitinophagaceae bacterium | reverse complement strand
AAAAATCTTTGAAAAATATACAGAACCTATACGGCCGGGCAGGAAATATAAACGCGTCGTCAGATTTAAAAGAGCAAAAGGCAAATACCAAACATTTACAAATTATAAAAGAGCAATTTAGAGCTTAACTAAACGACATTGGGGCGTTGGGAGGGCCCAGCACTGGGCCAAATGCTGCCTAAAACCTAAAACACGATCTTATTTTTTTGCTTTGCGCATATTTAGCTGCGCTATGTACAGCGATTTCGGCTGCAGGTTTTCTTTATTCTGACCTTCCCATTCTGCATCAGGTCTTCCTTTCAATCTGCCATCATATTTATCACCGGTCAAACCGATACAATAATTCTTACCTGATACCCATGGATTTTGTATCGCAGCTTTTTTCACTCGACAATTCCATACCACCTGTGTAACCCCGGACCATCCATGACCAGATCCCCAATTGCCACGATCCTGCACATTGATCTCTCCATCAGTAATAATATTATCATACAATGTTCCCGAGGCCCAGCGATGATGGGGCCCGATATCGGCATGTGTTTTTGAAGCAGTACAATTATAAAAAACATTGGGTCCGTTCACACGGGCTCCCGTTATATAATCATGACGGCCCTCTGTTGTTTTACAATTCATGAATAAATTGAGCTGGCCATTATTATTAAAAGAATAACGGCGACCACCCGTGATAATTGATTTCGCGTCATAGCAATTGCAATCGAGTACGGTAATGTTTTTGGCAGAGCCACTAAGGTTTACGCAGCTATAACCGAAATAGCGGGATGTTACATTTTTCACCCATCCCTGTTCAATTTTATCAAATGCAATAGCATCCCATGCATGATTCTCCGATGTATCTTTTTCAAACTCCGATTCGCAATAGAGATTTTCTATGCCTACATGAAAAATGCGACCCTCGTTTTTGTATTTGTAAATTTCGCCACCGCCATATTTGCTATCGAGTGCCAGCACAACAGGATTGTCGATAAAAACCTTATTGCCTTCAACTTTAGTAACAACTCTCTCGTATTCGAGATCATATTCTTTGGGTGTCCATTGTTTGGTACCATCTCTTGCATCAATCTGGTCCATCTTCAGATCTTTAATCCATTGTTCAGTACCTGGGCGCAGCAGGATGATGCGATCACCTTTTGCAAAACCACTTGCTGAACTAACATTGAAAGAGAAAAAACCCACTGGCACATAATCATCGGTGATCTTTACTCTTGTGCCACTCACTTCAGTGGTAGTGCCCTTGCCAGCCACATGTATCAATGAGACCTGTTTTTTTGATTGGGCTACGATCTTTGTTCCTTCGCCTTCACCACGTAACACGATACCGCTGGCCTGGATGAGAATTTCTTCGGGTATTTTATAAGTGCCTTTCTTCAGAAGGATAGCACCGCGGAAGCCGGCTTTATCCTGTTTCATTTTCGAAACTTCGTCAATAGCGGCCTGGATGATCTTTTCACTGGTTCCTTCTTTGGCTGCTTCAATCGTTTTTACAACAGGTATATCTGGAATTGGCTGATCGCCTCCATAATACCCGACACGACTAAAATCAGGAATGATATTTCCTTTTTCATCGGGGTGATATTGTAGTTTACCATCTTTGCCCACGGTTACAAACTTCGATTCCCAGGAAGGAGAAAGAAAACGGAATGAAACAATCGCTACAGCGCAAAGCAACAATGCCAGTTTAAATACAGAAGAAGACTTCATAAGAATATATTTCATTTATGAATTTCGAAGAGTCGTGTGGTTAATCTAACCCTCTAAATTCCGATAATAAATGCGATTTTCAGGGGTCGATGCCAGAATAGTTGAATAGTTTGCCAAAGCATCACCCGGCCTGCCAATAGGGGTGGGGAACTTAGCACCGAAACACAAACAACTTTATGATCTTTCATCTGGCATCACAGCATCTACGGACGTTTTTTTTGCTGTTGTTGTTGCAACTAACTGCGACAGTTTTTTCACAATCTTATATATTGTCACAACAGCACGATCGCTGGGCCATTCAACCAGATGGCAGCATCGAGTGGAAGATTGATGGCCGCCTGCCTCATAATGATCATATCGAAATGAGCGGGCAGAAAGTTTCGTTGTGGATGCAATATGGAGTGGACACAAGTGGCAAGAGCAATTTTGTAAGAACGCTGGTGTTCCCGACCTATCGGTTGTTACCTGCCCGCACCATTGCTCATATGATGTATAATGTAAATGATGCTGACCTGCCCCGTGTTTTGATCAATGATCGTTTATTGAAAGCGGGAGTGATTAATGCGGCCGTAGCTACTGATCAACCGGAGAAAGTGACTCGTGTAAGACAAAAGGGAATAATGGTAGCGGAGAGTGAGAGAGGAAAAGATCGGAACATTTTATTGAGAAGAACTTTCTTCCCTTCAATAGACAAACCATTGGCGATTGAGAAATGGGTTTTTGTAAATAATGGCAAACAACCCGTGAAAGTGGAAATGGAATGGTTGAAGAGAGAAACAGCGCCTGCACCAAATCGTACGAAAGAAGGGCCGCACAAATTTGTTATCAGCACGATCAATGATGGGGAGAAAACAGTCGCTCCCGGCGACTCAGTGCAATTCGCTATTTGTTACCAGGCGGTTCGTGGCAATGATGCGATGATTATCCCCGATGTGGCAGGTGAAGAAACTGCAAGAAGAAAAAGGGTTGATGAGATGCTATCGTTATTGCAACTTGAAACACCCGATCCTGTTCTCAACACCATGTTTGCTTTCGCGAAGATCCGTGGCACGGAGAGTATCTACAATACAAAAGCTGGCTTAATGCATGGCCCCGGTGGCTTGCGTTACTATGCTGCTATCTGGGCAAACGACCAGGCTGAATATATCAATCCTTTCTTTGCATTTTTGGGTGATGACATCGCGACACAATCGGCGATGAATTCATTTCGATTGTTCGCAC
>DASVNY010000087.1:0-1735 GCA_036383615.1 Chitinophagaceae bacterium | reverse complement strand
AATTAGATAACGTTACACTCGGCTATACATTCAATACAAGCAAGATCAAGTACCTGAAAAAAGCAAGGTTGTATGTATCAGGTCAGAATTTACTGACCATTACCAAATACTCTGGTCGTGACCCGGACATCCAGATAAACGGACTGGAGCCCGGCCTGGAAACAATGAACTTCTATCCCCGCGCTACTACGCTTACTGCCGGGATAAGTCTTGGTTTCTAAACCCCGCTAACAACATTCAATTTTAAAGTCGATCAAAATGAATTATATGAACTATAAATTTTTTAATAGCAGAAAAAAGCTGGTAACGGTTATCGCTATTTTTTGCTCCTTCAGTTACGGTACAATATTTAATTCCTGCACCAAGCTGGATGAAACAGTTTACAGCAGCATTACCGCCGAATCATATTTTAAAACAAGGGAGGAAGTAATTGCCAATTACATTCGCCCGTTTTCTCATATTGTCGGAAGTTACCAGTACCGCATATGGCACTTGAATACATTGAGCACCGATGAAACTTCTATGCCTTACAAAGACGGAACCCCACCTGCTGACGGGGGTGACCAGATTGTAGGTTTTCACTGGCATACCTGGACAAAAGATGATGCAGAGATCAAGAACACGTTTGATGCATTATACAGGGGTGTTGGTTACACTAATTCCACCATTGAAAATATGGAAGGTGTTGATTTTGAAAAATTGAATGTGGGCCTGGATAAGGAGTCAGTACTGGCAGAATTAAAAGTGTATCGTGCCTGGTACTATTTTATGATCATGGACATGTTTGGAAATGTGCCGATCGTAGAAAAAGTAGGAACGCCTCTTTATCCTTCTTCCTCCGAACGCAAGGTCGTATTTGAATTCGTGGAAAAAGAGATCCTGGATAATGTAGATAAGCTGGCTGATAAAGGAGCGCCGAATACTTATGGCCATATGACCAAAGCCGGTGCATGGGCCCTGTTGGCCAAATTATATTTGAATGCAGAAATATATACAGGCAAGCTTACAGAAAATGGATTGCAGCCAGGAACAGCACGTTGGGATGATTGCATTAAATACTGCGACAAGCTGCTCACCTATACAGGTGGCGGTGGCTATCAGCTTGATGCCAATTGGAATGATCCCTTTAAGGTTAAGAACGAGCTTTCGAAAGAAAATATCTTCGTCGTAATCTATGATACAACCTACGCAACGGAAATGCGCTGGAATTATAAAAACCTTCATGCGGAGCATCGTAAAACATATAATCTTGGTTTTACTCCTGTTAACAGGGCAATGACCCATGATAAATTCTATAAATTATTTGGCGCTACTGATAAACGCAGGCAACAATGGTTGGTAGGACCACAGTTTGCAGCTGATGGTGTAACCCCATTAAAATGTCTTACCGGTGCACAGCAAGGGCAGCCGCTGGTGTTGGACCCATTATTTGTAAATGCACCCGGGGATACTGCCACCATGCTCACGGCCAAAGAATTTCATGGAGCGAGGAATATAAAATATGAAATCCAGAAAGGCGGAAAGATCAGTCAAATGAGTAATGATGCACCGGTATTCCGCTTAGCTGATGCTTATTTGATGAAAGCAGAGGCCCTTATCCGGAAAAATAATGGTGCCGCCACTGCCGAAGCAGTGACCCTGGTGAATACGGTACGTCAACGCGACTTTACAGCAGGTGATCCTGCTGCGCAATACACAACAGCTACACTTACGCTGGATGAATTGCTGAATGAAA
>DASVNY010000086.1:0-2666 GCA_036383615.1 Chitinophagaceae bacterium | reverse complement strand
AATAAAGCGCAATACTGCCAAAGCCTGCGCTGCCATTGAGCCTGTAGCCACCCGGCTCTGGCAAAAAGGTTACAAGTAACACCCCGGCAAGATCAAATGCCAGCACGCAGCCAATATAACATAGAGTAATAATGCCGATAGACTTGATTAAACTCATAGTATAAACAGTTACTGATCTCTATACACTTCAAATACAAAACAGGGCCAGGTAACTTTATTTCCATACAGTCCTTTGAAATACCAGGGTTCATAAGTAACCGTTACATACAGGCTTTTGCCGGGATATTTCTCCGACGCATATCGTTGCTGTTTACTTTTAATGCCGAGATAATAACCTGAATCAACCAGTTTAAAACCCAGTTGAGTAAACTCATCGAAGAGTTTATCACCCAATTCCTTTTTATGAAGAGTATGTGCCGCCCGCCAGGAAGCCTGCGGGTTAACATCCACAAAAAAAGTAGAAAGCGGCATTACCAACTCAGCACCGGTGGTATCCATCACAACGGAGCGATGCTGCGCCGCATACTCACCTTTTTTGGCATAAAAAAAATCAGCAGAACGATCCTTCATAAACAGTTGAATGCAGGACAGGGAATTGCAATCAGCCAGCTCTATCAATTCGATGGCCGTAAGAGCATCTCTTGTTGCGGCAACCGCTTTTAATTCTTTTTCATCTTCCGCCTGCACCTTTTCCAATTCATCGATGCTAACAGCTCTTTTATTGGAAGGACTGCTGCAGGCGGCAAGAAAAAATATGAATAATACGGCCACCTTGTTCATGGCTGGAAACCTTATTGCACGAAACGTAAAAGACATGGATCAATTTTGTTTAATTCGGTAAAAAGTATAGCCCACCGTATCATAAATACCGTTTGGGTTCAAAATCATTTTGTCATAGCCATTGTCCAGGGCATGAGCATCGTAGGGTGTGATATATGCGATAAAGTAATTGAACAGCGTGTCGTTCTTGTCGTCGATGGCGATCAGCCGTGGATAGTAATTGGCGCTTCTTCCGGCAACGGCGCCGATGATCTCATACCTGCCTTTTATTTTGATAGTGTCGCTTTTCGGATATTCCACTATACTATAGCTAAACTTTCCATCGCGGTGCAGGCGAAACTGGATAAGGGCTCCCGGGGATTTATTGGCCCAGGAGCCGAGATGTTCTTCGCCCTCCCGGACAATTTCCATGTTCTGCGACTTTTCTTTTTTCCGGTCAAACCATTTTCGGATGACCAGGAAAGTCGCAACGGCCAGGAAAATTAAAATAAAGCTGACGAGATATCTCATGGTAAATGATAGTCTGCTATTCTAAATGATCATAAAAACCTGTGATGCAAAAAACGCTGCCCTGTTTAGAAGGACTGCAAATACCATTTGCCATTTTTCTTTACCATTTCAAAGGTTTCCTCTTTATCGCCATCGGGCCCAAAGAGAATTTTCACCGAAGCTTTTTCACCATCGATGGTCGGCTCACCGGATACTTTTCCTTTTGAAAAATACTTCTTAAACTCATTTTGCAGGTTTGCATCAGCCGCAACCTGGGCAATCATTTTGCTGTCGCTGTCCGCTTCGGTATCTATCAATACAGCAAGCTCCTCGTAATGGCCGCTTTTGGCCGCATCAAAAATAGATTCGGCAACCTGTTTTGGATCGGCCTGTGGATCTTTTGATTTACCACCGCATGATGTGATGAGCGTTGTTGTCATAGCTAAAAGAATAATTGTTGCTTTCATAAAAAATAAAAATTGGTTTTTTATTAAACAGATCGTGTGTTATAGTCGGCTTTGCGCGGACCTGCATGCTGTTGAGCTTGTTGCTGAAATCGGCAAAATGATTATTTAAAAAGTCAATAAATAAAAACATCCCCAAGAGGCGTCACCTGCACGCCTTTACATTTAAAACCAGCTCCGCCTATAGAGAACATAGCATTGAATGTATTGGCCTTTGTATTGAAATCTTCTATTTTCCAAAAGTCGAGACCAAACCAGCCCAATACGCCATTGATCACAGAGCGAATGGTTCCGCATGAAGGCTGAAGCAGTGGAGTATTAAAATCACAACTTGTTTTTTCGTTGGCTGTTTTTATCCGGATATAGCCACTGCCCATGCACTCGAATACTAAATCGAAATCAACATCCACTTCGGGATTAGACACTGCAGTGTAGGCCTGGAGGTCAAGGTCAAAATGAAGTGTATTACCATCCACCCGTTTCATTTCCACATGATCACCCCATACTGTGTTAGTCATGTATGTATCACCCCAAAGAATTTTTCCCTCGCCTTTATAATGGATCATATTGCCCACCATACTTTCCACCATTGATTTTATTGTTGCGGCAGTAATAAGGGGCTGTGGGTTTTTTATGTTGGCATCGGTGGCGATAGTTTGCCAATGGGGATTGCTTCTTATTTGCTCTGAACTGAAGGAAACCTTTCGTTGCCAGTTACCCGAACCATTAATCTGTTGTACGTCCGGAAAAACTTTGCTGAAAACAGGAGCAGCGGAATTGTTGAGGTAGAGTTCAATCCGCTTAATACCCCATACATCATCTCCCCTGGCCCCCACTTCAATAAATTGCAGATCTGAAATCTTTCTTACAGCATTACTGAGGATATCATATTTTTTATCCGAACCTCTTTCAAAATCATCCGGACCATAATCA
>DASVNY010000085.1:0-4593 GCA_036383615.1 Chitinophagaceae bacterium | reverse complement strand
TAACTTGTGAGGCGAAAATCACCTGGTTTGAAAACAATATTGGTGTCGGGATTGCTCACATCGCTAACAATTACCTTCGTGTTCCTGTTAATGAACTGGGGAGGCGTAACCGAATCAAGATAGTTGTAAACCTTATTCAACACAGCCTTTACATTTTCGGGCGCTGGAATTTTATAAGGAACCGGGTAATCCGGTTGCATCGCATGCAAAGGAGTGGTTACATCATTGGCTTTTTGAGCATATACGGTAACCGTTATCAAAAAACTACCAACACAGGCTGTAAGAAATTTCCATTTCATAACGAATAAGATTTACCAGGTGTAAAAAACAAGGCAGGTTGATTAGTCCCTGCCTTTCAAATTAACGATTGCTTGAAAAATATTTACCCGATCACCAGTTAAAAGGCAGGTACCAGTTTGCCGGGTTCATTAATTTAGCTCTCACTGCAGCCGCATTGCCACTTCCGTCCTTCAACAACTTATTATATATTTTATCAGCGATGATAGAAGGATCATTTCTTCTCAATGCAATGCGAAGCAGGTCGGGCCAGCGTGTGCCTTCAAAAGCATTTTCCAACGCTCCTTCTTTGATCAAGCCATTTTCAATGCTGAGCAAACTGTCTGCCGCGGGAATAGCAACATTCATCACATTGGCCCTTCCTCTTATACCAGTATTACGATACCAATCCGCACGGTAGTAAGGAACACCACTGCCGCCACTGTTTCTCGCATCAAAGTTGAATGGATAAGACTCCCATAAAGTGTTATGATAGTTGGTAACATCAGAAGTGGGGGCCGGGTATGCACTTGCGATACCTCCATTCCATAATCCCCATGCAAGCCTGTGCTTTCCTGCCCGGTTAGCAGCTTCACTAAATCTCAGATGCAAATGAGTTTGACGGAATAAAAACCATTTCCCGTTTTTAGTAAGTTGATTAAACGGCAAAAGATTAGCGTAATTAAGGTAGTTGTACAGGTATTTCATAGCTACCGGCTGGCCACCAATAACAGATGTGCTTAATACTTTGCGCGCATCATAAGGTATCGATCCGCCTTGTGCAGCCATTTGCGTTTCTCCATCCCATAGATCATAAACTTCCTGCGACGGACGTATGAGATACTGACCACCACCGGGAGCAAAGAGTTTTATCAATGAATTTTCCGGTTTAAACTTACTGTCGAAAGGCAGCACCCATATCCATTCCCTGGCAATACTGAGAGAACCGAATGGTTCTTCAAACATAATTCTCCAACCGGTATTATAGCTTAATGTTGTTGCATCACCCGCTCTTGTATAAATGATATTGTGGGGATTCAAACCCGTTCCCCATCCACCGATCTTATATTGAGAAAAATAATTTTCTCCAGTCGCGCCGGTTGTCGCTGTTTCCATCACCTGCCTGTACCAATCAGCCGCCTTTATATAATTTCCTTTCCACAAGTTCAGGTCACCCAACAAACATTTTTTATTGATATAAAATTTCTCTGTCTGGTATCCATCTACTGTGATATTCAAATTTGAACCAGTAGGATAAACATCTTTGTAAGGCAATGCTTCGGTAAAGTTTATCAGGCTGTCAAGCAGCACAGAAAACTGCAAGCGTGGGTAGTTACTTACATTCTTTACCGCATCAATATCTTTCAATGAGCTGGTAACATAAGGCACTTCACCAAAATGAATTCCTAATTGAAGGTATAGGAAAGAACGCAATGCCCCGATATCAGCATAACGCTGGTTAAATTCCGACTCCGTCATTTTATTATCCCGGCGCATAACCAGGAAATTTTCCAACACATCATTGCAATTGATGATGAGTTCGTAGAATGGTCTTGGCGATGCATAGGGATTTCCTGCTGTAACAGTATGCGTGCTGATCTGGCGAAGCGATTCATCCGCATTGATCGTGTAATCAAGCAGGTCGCCTCTCAATTCATTGAGAATAACATACCGGTCGGCAAGGTTCATAAATTTTCCATAGATACCCACTACTGCCGCATCCGCGTCATACACATTCTGATACGCCTGTTCATGGTCGAGTTGATCCTGTGGTTTGATATCAAATACTTTTCTGCAACCAGAAAAAACCAATACTGCACCTACTAAGAGAACAACCAGTTTAGCAATTCGTTTCATACACATTTATTGAAAAGTTCAATTCGCTGTTTATGTATAATTAAAAACCAAGTTTAACGCCCAATGTCACCGTTCTGAATTGAGGATCCAGGCCCGTATCAATTCCCTGTGCAAACAGGCTTGGGCTGGAACTGAATTCAGGATCATAACCCATATACTTTGTAAAAGTGAGCAGGTTATTACCGATAACATATACAGAAGCATTTTTCAAAAAACCATCTTTTACCGGCAGGTCATATGACACCGATAAAGAACGAAGACGGAGATAAGAACCATCCTCGATCCAGCGGTTGCTGAAACGGCTATTACCCATTGGATCGCCATACGTGGCTTTAGGAGTTTCGGTTACTTGTCCATCCGCTCTCCACCTGCTTACAACACTCTGCAATTGATTTTCTACGCCGTTGCCAGATTCAAGACGATAGCGGAGATAATTGAACACATCATTTCCTTTTGAAAAAGTGAACAGGGCCTCCAGCTGGATTCTTTTATAGGTGAAACGGTTGCTGAACCCGCCAAAGAAATCAGCGTTGGGATCACCGATAACCTGCTTATCATTTTCATCAATGACATGATCATTGTTCAGGTCTTTGAAACGGATATCACCCGCGCCAAATGCGCTAAAGGAACCATCATAATTCTTCTTTGTCAATGCCGCTGCCGCCGCTTCCGCTGAAGTGCTGAATACGCCTTCCGCTACATAACCGTAGAATAGATTGGCGGGGCTGCCATTCTTTGTTACTATTTCCGCTCCTGCATATTCTGTCGTGAACATTCCATTAGGAACTGATTTCACCTCGTTCTTATATTTTCCTGCATTTAAACCAATATCCCATTTAAAGGATGGCTTATTCAATACACGGAAATTCAGGCTAAGCTCAATGCCTGTGTTTTGCATGCTTCCGTTGTTGGTAAGAACAGTATTGAAACCCGCTGCCGCCGGCAATTCTTCATATACCAGCATATTGCTTGTTCTGTTTGTGAACACATCAACCGTCAATCCCAATCGCTCATTGAACGCAGCGATATCTGCACCGAGGTTTATTTTTCTTGCCGTTTCCCATTGCAGGTAAGGATTGCCTACCCCATTTCTAACCAGCCCCTGCATACCTAAAAAATTCTGTGACACATAAGTCTGGCGGCTTGTATAGTTTCCAATATCATCATTGCCTGTAATGCCATAAGAGGCCCTGAGTTTGAGCAGGTCAATTTTAGATGTCGCCATAAAGTTCTCGGATGATACCAGCCAGGCGAGACTAACAGAAGGGAACAATGCAAAATTCGCACCGCCAACACTTACAGCTTTTTCAACCTTGCTGCCAAATCTTGAAGATCCGTCCATTGCCATATTAAAGCTGGCAAAGATTTTATTACGGAACCCGTAATCAAAATTGAAATAAGTATTCATCCAGTTCCACTCTCCTATAGCTCCGCCTACTTGTCTCAGCGCATTCAAACCATTCTGAACACTGATCAGCTGGTCAGTAGCTGAGTTGAATCCTAAAGCATAATCCTGCTCGGCATTATTATGCTGGTAACGGATACCTAATCTTGTTTGTAGCTGGTGATTCCTGTTGATCGTTTTTTTGTATTCTATCCTTGAATCAGCAAAAAATGAGAACAATCTTTTGATCTGTGATCCAAGCCGGCTATCCAACACAGCATTGCTCGCACTGTCATTGGCCACACCTTTTCTTGGCACAAAAATGTTCTCTCTTACTTTATCATAAACGATCCCGATCAACGCTGACGCATTAAGTCCTTTGGTGATGGCGTAATTAAATCCGAATGAGCCTGCGAAGCGGTAATATTTATTGTAAGCCTCCATGCTGTTGATCAATGCCGAAGGATTTCCAATTCCTAAAATGTCAACGTCTTCAAGGTTTGGTGAAAAAACTCCTTTATTGTTCACTTCATTGGCTGTCATGAAAGGAGATTTGATCAGCGAGAGATATACTGGCGCTGTTTTATCAGCAATTCCCTGGTCCTTCAGGTTTTGCTCATTGAATGTGAAAGAAAGATTGGCTGTTCCTGTCAATCTTCTTGAAAAATTAAATTCCGCATTGAAACGTGTGTTATAACGGGTAAGATCTGTTGCTCTTACAACTCCCTTACTTTTTGCATAACCAACACTCAACGCATAAGTAGCGATATTATCACCGCCCGTTACTTTCAGGTAAAAATTATTGGTGATGCTGTTATTGAAAACTTTTTTCTGCCAGTTCGTGTTGTTGTGATATTTATAATACTCCGCATTGCCGGTTGTGTCATCATTCATAAATGGCATAGCGCTGATCTGCCCGGAAGAAAGCCCCTTGCTTTGCAATATCTCCGTTAGGTAGATCCTGTAATCAGTAGCGTTCATCACCGGCAGTTCAGAAGGCTGTTGATTATAACTTGTATAAGCCCCAAAATCGATCTTCGTAGCCTGCCCTTTTGCTCTCGCAGTAGTAATAAGAA
>DASVNY010000084.1:0-5205 GCA_036383615.1 Chitinophagaceae bacterium | reverse complement strand
TGTCTCAAAAGTGTTTATTGTCTCGCAACGTCCCTACGATTAATCGTTGCACTGTATTTCTTTGCGACGTAGCGTCGTTGCGAGATGCTATATTTTGCGACAGCCCCTTCTTGTTTTATTTCTTTTTCTTAGGAGATGTTTTTTTTGCAGCAGCCTTTTTCTTTGCAGGCGCTTTTGCTTTCGCAGCTTTTTCTTTTTTGGTGAACGCACCAGGTACTTCAGCCTCGATCATTTTCTTTACATCATCCAAACTGAATGTAGCCGCTTCTTCTGCCGTGTATTTTGTGTCGTCTGCTTTCTTCGGGATCTTCAGCATCTTTTTGCCAAAGCGGATAAAAGGACCCCAGCGGCCATTCTCAATAGCGATCTTATCATCTGCCCAGCGCTGAATAAAACGATTCTCTTCTTTTTTGACCTTGGCTTCGATCAGCTCGTTCATATCAGCCTGGGTCAATCCATCAAAATTGTAACGCTTCGGCACATTGATGAACATCCCATCCCATTTAATGAATGGTCCAAAACGACCTTTACCTTTTGTAATTGGTTTCTGATCGTAAGTACCAACAGGCGCATCCGCCTTCTGCTTTTCTTTTATCAGCTGGATGGCTTTATTAATATCAACCGATGCGGGATCAGTTCCTCTTGGAATAGAAACAAATTCTTCACCCCATTTTACATAAGGACCAAAACGACCCACACCCAATGAAATATCTTTCTCTTCATATTGTCCCAATGTTCCCTGCATTTTAAAAAGATCCATCGCTTCTTCGAAGGAAATGGTCTCAATGCTTTTGCCTGTCGGGATCTTTGCAAAACGGGGTTTCTCTTCTTCATCAGCGCTACCGATCTGTATCATCGGGCCATAGCGACCCATTCTTGCTACTACAGGTTTGCCGCTTTCGGGATCGGTTCCCAATTCTCGTTCACCTTTTATACGTTCAGCCGTCTCAATGGTTTTTTCAACATCCTTTTTGAAAGGGCTGTAAAAATCATTGATCATATCATTCCACTTCATCTTGCCTTCCGCCACTTCATCAAACTCTTCTTCAATACGTGCCGTGAAGCTATAATCCATGATATCATCAAAGTATTGCTTCAAAAAGTCAGTAACAACCAGGCCGAGATCACTTGGAAATAGTTTAGATTTTTCGGCACCCGTAGTTTCCTGTTCGGCTAATTTGGTTATCGCATCTTTCTTCAACACGAAAACACGATAATTCCTCAACACACCTTCCTTATCTCTCTTTTCAACATAACCTCTTTTCAGGATCGTTGAAATAGTAGGCGCATAAGTAGAAGGACGACCAATACCCAACTCCTCGAGTTTCTTAACCAGCGAAGCTTCTGTGTAGCGGGGTAGTGGACGGCTGAACCTTTCCGTTGCTTTCATCTCCTTCAGCGGCAATTGCTGACCCACAGTGAGTGGTGGCAACATGCCTTCATTCGCTTCTTCTTCGAGTTCATCTTCGTCTTTATCCTCGCGGTAAACTTTCAAAAACCCATCAAATTTCAATACTTCGCCTGATGCTGTTAGTTGTTCTTTATTGGTCGAGATATCAATTTTTGCAATAGTTTTTTCCAATTCAGCATCCGCCATCTGGCTGGCCATTGTTCTTTTCCATATCAACTCATAAAGCCTGGCCCAATCAGGTTCGGGCACAGTTGAGTTATTCATGTAAGTGGGCCTGATCGCTTCGTGAGCTTCCTGCGCACTTTCATTCTTGTTCTTGTATTTGCGGAACTGGTGATATTCCTCACCATACATACTTTTCACCGTATTGGTGATATCACCGAGCGCTGTGTTACTCAGGTTCACACTATCCGTACGCATATACGTGATATACCCATTCTCATACAGTCGCTGTGCAATGAGCATGGTCCTTGAAACGCCATAGCCCAGTTTTCTCGATGCTTCCTGTTGCAATGTGGAAGTGGTGAAAGGAGGGGCGGGAGAACGTTTGCCCGGTTTAACCTGTATATCGCTGATCTTATAATCGGCGCCGATACAGCTATTCAAAAATCCTTCAGCATCTTCGGCTGAATTGTATTTGCTTCCTTCGGCTTTAAAACTTATTTGCTTATCACCGCTATCTTTTGCTGAGAACAGCGCATCTATTTTGAAACTGCTTTGCGCTTCAAACGCATTGATCTCTCTTTCTCTTTCCGCGATCAATCTCACCGCTACACTTTGCACACGACCGGCGCTAAGATTGTTGCGCATGCTCATTTTTCGCCAGAGCACAGGGCTCAATTCAAAACCCACGATACGATCAAGCACACGACGGGCCTGCTGTGCCATCACGAGATTCATATCGAGTAGTCTTGGATTTTCTACGGCTTGTTTGATAGCGGGTTTGGTGATCTCATGAAAAACGATGCGCTTGGTTTTTTTGGGATCAAGGCCCAGCACTTCACACAAATGCCAGCTAATCGCTTCTCCTTCACGGTCCTCATCCGTTGCCAGCCACACTTCTTCGCTTTTTTCCGCCAGGTTCTTTAATTCCTTTACCACTTTTTCCTTCTCTTCCGGAACGATATACCGTGGTTTGAAATTCTTTTCAATGTCTATACCCATACCCGCCTTTTCGAGGTCACGGATATGGCCAAAACAACTCTTTACCTGGAACTCTTTTCCAAGAATTTTTTCGATGGTTTTTGCTTTCGCAGGGCTCTCAACTATTAACAGGTTTTTCGCCATAATCACTCCATATATTATAATACAAAACCGCTTTTCAGCGGCTGCAAGTTAGAGCAAGAATAATAAATTTTTTCGGAAACGGGATTTTATCAGGTTCCGGACTATTTGATTTTCGATGTGTTTAAAGGGGTTTTCCCTCTGAAATCCACCTATATTATGCTTCTAAAAAAAATTGCAACCTGTTCCGCCCATCGCTTATATTCTTTACCAGAAGGGTGCAAACCGTCGGCGGCAAGCAGTGTGGGGTCATTCGCCGCCTCTCTTGTCCAGGAAGTAATATCTATATAATGTACATGATGCTGCAAACTGATCTGTTTCTTAGCAGCATTATACGCATCGATCTCCGCGGCGATCTGTGCCCGGTCACGCCCGGTCGCGAAAGGAGTAGCACCCCAATCCGGTATGGATAAAACAACAACTCTTCCAGGTCTGCCGCCTGCATACCGAATAGCTTTTTGCAATAAAGCCTCGAACTCCGGTTTATAATTCTCAACTGTTCTCCCCCTGTATTGATTGTTGACACCAATTAATAAGGATACAAAGTCATATGATGATAGTAAGGGGTCAATGCTGTTGGATTCAACAATTCCAGCTTCCAGTTCATCTGTTGTCCAGCCGGTTTTGGCAATAATGCGAACAGATAATTCAGTGCTGTGGGTTTTAAATAATGATGCAGTTTGATGAGGAAAATTTTCTGCCAATGGAACAGTCTCTCCGATAGTATAAGAGTCGCCTAAAGCGAGATAATTGTACTTCTTAATTTGTGCGCCGGGCTGTGATGAATTTGACATCGCTTCAACTTTCGATTTATAACAGAAACTGCTCCCGGCAAAGAAAAACAATAATGCAGTAATATAGAACACAGATGACCACAGATTGAACGGATAAACACGGATTTCTTCAGACACTTATACAACTATGGGTTTATCCGAGTAAATCCCTTTGATCCGGGTGATCAGTGTTCATTTCTCCTGGTATTTTTATCCTTTCACAAAAAATCAACAATGGCTTTGGTCACTTTATTGTCGCGGTAAATGCGTCGATGACCCAGCCCTGAACTAATTACGAATTGTATGTTGGGATAGTTTTCTGCTTTCACTTTATAAACATCGGAGAGCGGCGTGATCTTATCATCTTCATCATGGAACCAAAGCACTTTTGCCCTGATATGCTTCATAGCACGACGAATAGAATACCAGGTAGAGCTATAACCGCCTTTCCGCAAAATGATCCTTTCAAATTCGGGTCGTATTGAAGGATCAAGCTGCAGAAATTTAAAGAATGAATCGATGGCGGTGGGAGTTTCAGTAGCCGGAGCGATTAATACCAACCTGTGCTCATCCGTATGATCCATTTCTTCCAGCGCAAGACTTATGGCCAAACCACCAAATGAATGGGCCATATAAGAATGGATGGGCCCGTATAGTTTATTGATTTTTTTAATTGTTTCCTTATATAATGGAGCAGTGATGGTTTTGCTTCCACTGCGACCATGTGCCGGTGCATCAAAAGCCAACACTTCATATCCTTTTCGCGTAAGCGGTCGCACATAGCGATCGAAATTGATAGCTGAGGATTCAAAACCATGGATGATCAGAACTTTTCGGTCGGCAGGGTGATTCCACCGCCAGCCTTTCACGGCAATGCCATTGATAGTAAAGTTTAGCTTTTCGGCTTCTTCAAAGATCTTCGGCGGTTTCTTTTTGTTGCGGTATTGTGGCGTACAAAAAAGCTCAAATGCTTTTTGTGCCGCTTTCTTTTTGGAGATAGAGGAAAGAAGTTTGAATTTTGTCCGGATATAGCTGAGTGCCAGTCGCTGGGTTAACTTCATTGTGCAAAAATAATAAGTTATGTGAGCGTGAAACATGAAACATCAAACGTCACGCGTCTTACATTTCACTTTTCACGTTTGACGCATAGATAAGGAAATAAATAATTTATGGATATTGTAATCATTGGTTCGGGAAATGTAGCCGCCGTGCTGGGAAGAAAATTCAAAGCCGCAGGGCACCATATCCTGCAGATATATAGCCGCAATGCTTCTGCTGCCAGCAAACTGGCCTACGAGTGGGATACAGAATCCACCAATTATAAAAGTCTTATCAGTAAGGAAGGAGAGGTTTATATTATCGCTGTGCCTGATGATGCGATTGATGAAGTGACAGACAATCTTCATTTGAATGGTAAGGTTGTGGCGCATACAGCCGCGTCTGTTTCTAAAGAAATATTAAAGGATGTCAGCGCTCATTATGGTGTATTTTATCCATTACAAAGCCTGCGGAAAGAAATGACCGATCTGCCGGATACACCTATTTTTTTTGATGGCAGCGATGATAAAGCCAAAAAGAAGCTGGAAAGCCTGGCTCATTCAATCGCTGAAGAAAAAGTGCTGCAAGCAGGAGATGATGCAAGACTAAAATTGCATGTGGCAGCGGTGTTTGTCAGTAATTTCACCAACCATCTATATGCAATGGCTGAAGAATATTGCAGAAAAGAGGGACTTGATT
>DASVNY010000083.1:0-3042 GCA_036383615.1 Chitinophagaceae bacterium | reverse complement strand
TGCAAACTAATTTTGATGGCCGCTGGACACCCCGCGTGACAGCTTTGTTCAAAGTAGCTAAAGACAACCATATCAGGGTTGCCTTCCAGACAGCTTATAGATTCCCTACCAACCAGGATCAGTATATAAGCCTGGCAACGGGTTCTGGTACATTGATCGGTGCCTTACCTGAGTTCCAGTCATACTACAAGCTCAGCACAACACTGAAAGGATATACACCTGAAAGCATTTTGAAATACCGTGACCCGATACAAAATCCCGGAGGGCCGTCAAACACAAGCATGCTTGTAGAATATCAATACAGGGAAGTGAAGCCTGAAACTGTTACATCTTACGAGATCGGCTATAAAGGTATTGTCCTTGATAAAAAGCTCTATATTGATGCATACGCTTACTATAGCCGTTACAAAGACTTCCTCGCCCGCCAGGGATTAGGACAGCCTAAAGCTCCTCCATCAGGAACAGGTACCCTAACCGATCTTTACTCACCGTTTACAACAACCAATATTTCTTACGCCCAGAATTCAACAACCGATGTTAAAGCATATGGCTGGGGAGTGGGAGTAGAGTATAAGATCATTAAGGAATACATGCTTTATGGAAATGTGTTCTCTGATAACCTGAAAGATGTTCAGACAGGGTTTGTTACATTCTTCAATGCACCTAAATACCGCTTTAATGTTGGTTTGCGTAATGATAATGTTTATAAAGGCGCAGGTTTTAACGTGGTTGCAAAATGGCAGGATAACAACTTCTATGAAGGAACATTTGTTACCGGCACATTACCTTACTTTACATGGGTAGATGCGCAGATCACTTATCGCCCGGTTGGTACCAAGAGCACTTTCAGGGTTGGCGGTACTAACATTGGAAACAAATACTATCGTACAGGTTACGGTAGCCCTGCAGTTGGCGGTCTTTACTACGTTAGCTACGGGTTCAATCTTTGATCAATGGGTTACATTAAGTATAAAGGCCTCCGTTAAGGGGGCCTTCTTTTTTTATAAGCGTTATTTCTAATTAAGCGTTTTGTTTGTTTGCCCGATCATAAAGCCGTTATGATAAAGCTGCATCGTGTAGGTTCCTTTGAGGTATTCTTCTGCATTGAGAGAAAAAAGTAATTGCTTGGATTCTCCTTTGTGATATTCAAACCGGACACGGCGGGTAAAATTCACACGACTTCCATTTTGAAGCGTTGTCGGCACTTCCCAAACATCATCATTCTTTACTATTTTTCCATCAGGCTGTGTAACGACCACGAAAACTTCAGCATTTTCATAATCGGCTATATTGTTCTGCACAGTAAAGGATAGCACTAATTTGCTTGCCTTTTTCGCTTGCGAAGTTTCCTGCTCTTTATTATTCTTTACAGTAACCGGTGAAAATTTTATATCAGAAGCCATGAGTGTAGAGGCCGCTGTTATCTTTTCAGTAAGCACTTTATTTTCCTGGTTCAACTGCTGAACGTTCCCTTCAAGATTTTTTACCTGCACATTCACTTTATCCAGCACCGCGGCTATTTGCCTTTTTTCATCTTCAATGCTTGTGTTCTTGTTTTCCAGCTCCGCGACAAGTTGCTGCAGTTTCACTGTTTTGCTCCTTGCCAGGTCAAGATCTTCTTTTTTAACGTCGTTCTTTTTAATGATCGCTGCTATTTCACTTCTCAGCCGGTTGATCTCTGCCAGTTTATTATCAAGCTGGCCCTGTAATTGCCCGGCATTGTTTTTAGTAGAATCTAATTGTGCATCCAGGTTATTAATAGTGTGGGAATAAACTTTCTGCAATGAATCCTGCACGGCTTGCGCTACCGCCGCGGAATCTTTTACATAGATCTCTTTTCTTGTATTAAGGTATTGTGTTTTGTCATAGAGGTGATAGGTCCATGTACCCACAAGACCGGTGGACAGCATTACAAGAAGAATGGATTTTGTATCTCTCAATTACACTTATTTTTCAATACTCTGGTCAACATAAGCCGATACCCAACCAACCTGTCCATTCTTGACAAGGTAAAATTGCTTGCTGGTGAATACGGATTCAAATTGACGCATGATCTTTAGCAATAATCCTGTTCCTGCCATTAAAGATCGTTGATCAAAAACCTGGTGAACCCTCGTAAGCTCATTCAGGGTTGCTTGTTTTTCTTCTCCCGCGTTCATATCCATTGTCAGGAATTTGGCAGAAAAGGCGTTGAAATTGTTACAAAGTTTGGTGTTGAATCTTTCCAGGTCGGCATAGGTGATCGGTATCACGGAATTTTCAATGAATTCAGGATGCATTAACGAGGCTACTGCCCAGGCAATGCCCCCGCTTACTGCTATATTATCACTAACGGGATAAGCGCCGCTTGCGTTCACTGAATAAATGATATCATTATGTTCCGCGCCACTTAATACACGCTGAAGCTGCTTGGTATAATTAGCCATGCTTTTGTCATCGCCACAATTCTTTTCGGTTGCATTAGCAGTGCTTTTAGTGCCCCAGTTCACCTGGAAGAGTTTAAAATCTTTTGTATTACCATAAGGAAAGAAACCACCCTTTGTATTACCACTTCCAATATCGATCAGGAATGTTGTATAGCGTCTTGGGTCGGGAACAATACCGAGATGAGAAAGTCTTCCTTCCTGCATCACATCCACTACTTCTACCTTTCTTGCAGGTTCATTGATCCTTACCCGGAATGAATCAACGAGGCTATTGACCCATGCCAATTTCTCATCTTTTTCCGCCTGCATTTTTACACCACTGCTTACAACTGTAAATACTCGTTTTGAAGGAACCTTCAGATCGGTAATGGCTTTGTTATACAATCCGCATAATCCATCCAGTGTTGCTTTGAAGGTGGGGTCGGTGAAGGAAATAAAATCAGTGTTTACAGAAGTATCTTTTACGATCCTGAAAGCCCCATTGCTTTGTGCATTCGGTCCAATTTCAATAACACTCATCTTGACACCCTTTGAGCCAACTTCGATACCTGTATATACAGTGGAGTTGTTATACTTATTCTTGCTGCTTTTTTGGGCAAACAAGGAAAAGCTGGCT